>NZ_JBFBGN010000070.1:0-36038 GCF_040684675.1 Streptomyces sp. NPDC089915
ACGGTGCGCGGCGTGGACCCGCCGGCGGCGAGGGCGCGCAGGCCCTCGGCGAGTTCGGCCCCGGTGGCGCCGGCGACGACGGCGCGGTGTTCGAAGGCCGTGCGGGTGGTGGCGAGGGCGTGGCCGGTGTCGGCGGGCCGGACGCCGGGGTGCGCGGCCGTGTGGGCGAGGAGGGCTTCGGCGCGGGCGGCCAGCGCTTCGGGGCTGCGGGCCGACAGGACCCAGGGCACGGCGGGGGCTTCGGCCGTGGGGGCTTCGGCCGTCTCGGGCCCGGCGGGGGCCTCGGCGGGGGCGGTGGCCTCGGGTTCGGCGGGGGCCTCTTCGAGGATGGCGTGGGCGTTGGTGCCGCTGATCCCGAAGGAGGACACGCCGAAGCGGCGGGGGCGGCCGGTCGCGGGCCAGTCCACGGCGTCGGTCAGCAGCCGGACCCGTCCGGCGGACCAGTCCACGTGCGGGGAGGGGACGTCGGCGTGCAGGGTCCGGGGCAGGACTCCGTGCTGGAGGGCCAGGACGGACTTCAGGACGCCGGCGATGCCGGCGGCGGCCTGGGTGTGGCCGATGTTGGACTTGAGGGAGCCCAGCCACAGGGGCCGGTCCTCGGGCCGGTTCCGGCCGTAGGTGGCCAGCAGGGCCTGCGCCTCGATGGGGTCGCCGAGCCGGGTGCCGGTGCCGTGGGCCTCGACGGCGTCCACGTCGGCGGTCGTCAGCCCGGCGTTGGCCAGCGCCTGTCGGATGACCCGCTGCTGGGCGGGGCCGCTGGGCGCGGTGAGTCCGTTCGAGGCCCCGTCCTGGTTGATCGCGGAGCCCCGGAGGACGGCCAGGACCCGGTGTCCGTTGCGGCGGGCGTCCGAGAGCCGCTCCAGGAGGACCATGCCGGTGCCCTCGGCGAGGCCGAAGCCGTCGGCGTCGGCGGAGAAGGCCTTGGAGCGGCCGTCGGGGGCCAGGGCCCGCTGCTTGCTGAACTCGACGAAGGAGCCGGCCGTCGGCAGCACGGTGACGCCGCCGGCCAGGGCCAGGGAGCATTCGCCGGTGCGCAGCGACTGGGCGGCCAGGTGCAGGGCGACGAGGGAGGAGGAGCAGGCCGTGTCGACGGTGACGGCGGGGCCCTCGAAGCCGAAGGTGTAGGCGAGGCGGCCGGAGGCGACGCTGACGCTGTTTCCGGTCAGCAGGTAGCCGCTGATGTCCTCGGGCGCCTCGTGGAGGCGGGGGCCGTAGTCCTGGTTCATGGCGCCGACGAAGGTGCCGGTGCGGGTGCCGCGCAGGGTGGCGGGGTCGATGCCGGCGCGTTCGAGGACCTCCCAGCCGGTCTCCAGGAGGAGCCGCTGCTGGGGGTCCATGGCGAGGGCCTCGCGCGGGGAGATCCCGAAGAACTCCGGGTCGAAGGCGGCGGCTTCGGGGAGCATGCCGGCTTCGCGCTGGTAGTAGCGGCCGGGGCGGCCGGGCTCGGCGTCGTAGAGGGCCTCGACGTCCCAGCCGCGGTCGGCGGGCAGGGCGGACACGGCGTCGCCGCCCTCGGTGAGCAGCCGCCACAGGGCCTCGGGGGTGTCGGTGCCCCCGGGCAGGCGGCAGCTCATGGCGACGATGGCGACGGGTTCGTCCCAGGCGGCGGTGGTGGTGTCCGCGTCGGCCGGTTCCTCGTGGGTGCCGAGGGCTTCGGCGAGGATCCGGGCCGTCAGGGAGGCCGGGGTGGGGTGGTCGAAGACGACGGTGGGCGGCAGGTCCAGTCCGGTGGCCTCGCCGAGGCGGCCCCGGAGTTCGACGGCGGTGACGGAGTCCAGGCCGAGGTCGCGGAAGGCCCGGCCGGGGGCGACGGCGTCGGGTCCGGGCAGCCCGAGCAGGGCGGCGGTGAGGGAGCGGACGAGTGCGGCGGCGGTGCGTTCGCGTTCCGCCTCCGGCAGCAGGGCGAGCCGGACGGCCGGGGCCGGGGCGCCGTCGTCGTCGGCGGCGGCGGCCCGCCGGAAGGGGTACGTCGGCAGGCGGACGCGCCCGGCTCCCGCCGGGGCGGCGGGGAAGGCGGTGGCCCAGTCGACGTCGACGCCCTGCACGGAGGCCTCGGCGAGGGCGGTGCGCAGGCGGCGCAGGCCGCCCTGGCCCCGGCGCAGGGTGGCGATGGTGACGGCGTGGCGGCCGGCGGCCGCGGCGGTCTCCTGCATGGCGGCGGTCAGCGAGGGGTGCGGGTTGATCTCGACGAGGGCCTCGTGGCCGTCGGCCAGCAGCGCGTGGGTGGTCTGCTCGAAGCGGACGGGGCGGCGCAGGGCCTCGAACCAGAAGCCGGCGTCCAGGGTGCGGCCGTCGACGATGCCGCCGGTGGCGGAGGAGTAGAGCGGGGTGTGGCCGGCGCGGGGGGTGAGGCCGGTGAGGGCGCGGAGCACGCGGTCGCGGACGGCGTCGACGTGCGCCGAGTGGGCGGCGGCGCCGATGCGGACGCCGCCGCAGCGGACGCCGTC
The DNA here is from genome assembly GCF_040684675.1 of Streptomyces sp. NPDC089915. Lineage (NCBI taxonomy): Bacteria > Bacillati > Actinomycetota > Actinomycetes > Kitasatosporales > Streptomycetaceae > Streptomyces > Streptomyces sp. NPDC089915. Next base: position 2,448 of record NZ_JBFBGN010000070.1, read on the forward strand.
GCCCTCCAGTGCGGTGCGCAGGGCGCGGACGGCGTCGGCGTCGCCGGAGACCACCTGGGAGCCGGGGCCGTTGTGGGCGGCGATGACCAGCCGGTCCGCCCAGGGCGCGAGCCGCTCCTGGAGGAGGTGGCCGGGCAGGCTCACGGCGAGCATGTCGCCGCCGTTCGCGGCGAGTTCGGCCAGGGCGCCGCCCCAGGCGTGGATGGTGCGGGCGGCGTCCTCCAGGGTGAGGGCGCCGGCCAGGTGGGCGGCGGAGACCTCGCCGATGCTGTGGCCGGCGTAGGCGCGCGGGCGGACCCCGTGGGCCAGCCAGGTCTCGGCGAGGGCGATCTGGACGCCGAAGGTGGCGGGGACGCTGACGTCGGGGGTGTCCAGGGCGGGGGCGCCGGGGGCGCCGCGCAGCACGTCGGTGAGGAGCCAGCCGGTGAAGGGGGCGAGGGCCTGCTCGCAGCGCAGGGCCGCCGTGCGGAACTCGGGCGAGGAGTCGAGGAGTTCCGCGGCCATCCCGGGCCACTGGCCGCCGATGCCGGACAGGACGAAGGCGGCCGGGCGGGGCGAGGCGGTGCCGCGCACCACGTCGGGGGCGAACCCGCCGTCGGCGAGGGCGGCCAGCGCGTCGAGGAGCCGGTCGCGGCCTTCGGCGAGGAGGACGGCGCGGTGCGGGAACGGGTGCCGGGTGGTGGCGAGGGCCCGCCCCACGGCGGCGGTGTCGAGCCCGGGCCGCGCACCGAGGTACGCCCGCAACTCCCGCGCCCGCTCCCGCAGCGCCACGGGCCCGGCGGCGGAGAGCACCCAGGGCACCGGTTCCCCGGCACCGGGGGCAGCGTCGGCGCCGGAACCGGCGGGACCGCCCGGGACGGCGTCACGGCCATCGGCGCCGGAGGCGAGGCCCGGGCCGGGGTCGGCCCCGAGGCCCGTGCCCGGGGCGGCTGCTTCGGTCCCGCCACCGGCGGTGCCCCCGGTGCCGGCGCAGGGGGCGGTCTCGGCGTCGGTCTCGGCCCCGGGGGCGGTCTCGGCGCCGGGGGCCGGGTGCGGGGCGCAGTCCCAGCCGAGGTCGGTGGTGGCGGTGAGGCGGCCGGCGGCGTCGAGTACGGCGAGGATCCGGTCGCCGTCGGCCCGGGCCCCGGCGAGGGGCTTCAGCAGGACGGCGCCGTAGCCGCCGGGCTCCGCGTCCGGCAGGCGTACGTCGGGGCCGGCGGCCAGTGCGAGGCCGTGCTCGCCCCGGACGAGGCCCTCGCGGGCCGCGCGCAGCGCGTCGGGGCCGGTGGGCAGGAGGCGCAGCAGCGGGGCGGCTCCGGGGGCGGACCGCAGGACGGCGCCGACCGCCGCGGCCGCCTCGTCCCGCACCGTGAGGTCCGCGTCCTCGCCGGGGCCGGCGAGGAAGACGCCGGTGCGCGGGCCGCGGACGGCCGCCGGGACGACCCCGGCGTCCTCCAGCGCCTCCCACCAGGTCTCGGCCGCGGCCGGCCCGTGCGGCAGCGCGCCGGGCCGGGCGGGGTCCGACGGGTCCGCGGTGGCCTCCGCGAGGAATTCCGCGTCGTACGCCGCGTCCGTGCCGGTGGTCCCCGGCGGGCGGTGTGCCGACCCGATCGCCACGATCACCTCGTGTGCGCCGTTCCCGGACTCCTCCGGCATAGCGACAGACTCGCGCATCATGTGTGCTCCATCGACCCGTTGAACTACTGCTGATTGCTGGTTCCGCAGCGCCTCGGGGCGTGCGGGCATGCCGGGGAGGCCCCCGTGCTGTTCCCCCTGCGTGCCGGTCCGCAGGGCCCCGCAAAGGGCCCTGCGGACCGGCGACCGGCGACCGGTGTCCGGTGTCCGCGACCGGCTACGCGGCGGTGACGTCCTGCCGGATGACCCGCTCGATGTTCCGTTCGGCCAGGGCGGTGATGGTGACGAACGGGTTCACGCCGATGGAGCCCGGGATGAGCGAACCGTCGGTCACGTAGAGGTTCTTGTAGCCCTTCACCCGGCCGTAGTCGTCGGTGGCCCGGCCGAGGACGCAGCCGCCCAGCGGGTGGTAGGTGAAGTCGTCGGAGAAGGCCTTCAGCTGCTTGCCGAAGAGGTCGTAGCGGTACATCGTCGTGTTCGCCTTGTTGATGCGGTCGAACAGCGACTTCGCGGCGTTGACGGCGGGGGTGTTCTGGTCGCGGGTCCAGCGCAGGGCGGCCCGGTCGGTCGCCGCGTCGTAGGCGAAGGTCCCGCGTTCGGGGTTCTTGGTGATCGCCAGGTAGAGGCTGACCCAGGTCTCCAGGCCCGCCGGCATGGGGGCGATCTCGGCGAAGACGGGGTTCTGGGGGTTGTCCCAGTCGTCGATGCCCAGGGCGGGGATGGAGGACTGGTTGGCGCCGGTGGGGTTCCAGACGTGGTTGGCGCGGGCGGTCATGATGTTGCCGTTCGGGCCCCAGCCGGCGCCGATCTCGGAGCTGAGCTCCGGCAGGGTGCCCGTCTCGCGGGCGCGCAGCAGCAGTTCGGTGGAGCCGAGGCTGCCGGCGCCGAGGAACAGGTGGCGGCAGGAGATCTCCTTGGTGGCGAGCAGCCGGCCGTCCGCGTCGCGCTGTTCGACGGTCAGCAGGTAGGTGCCGTCCTTCTGCTGCCGGATGGTCTTGGCCTGGTGCAGGGTCTCGATGGTGACCTTGCCGGTGCCCAGGGCGGCGGCCAGGTAGGTCTTGTCCAGGCTCTGCTTTCCGTGGTTGTTGCCGTAGATGACCTCGCCGGCCAGCGCGGACTTGGGGACCTCCCCGGCCGCCTCGCGCCGCATGTAATCGAAGTCGTAGACGTTGGGCACGTGTACGGTGCCGAGCCCGGCCTTCTGGGCCTGGTCGCGCGAGACCCGGGCGAACTTGTACCACTCGGTGCCCTCGAACCAGCCGTCGTCCATGTGGTTGACGCGGAGCATGGAGTTGGCGCGCGGGAAGTAGCGGGAGTACATCTCGGCGGAGTCGACGCGGGGCAGCACCTCCTCGAAGTAGGAGCGCTTCGGGGCCACCGCCATACCGCCGTTGACGAGGGAGCCGCCGCCGACGCCGCGGCCCACGTACACGGACATCTGGTCGAAGTTGACCCGGTCCAGGACTCCGGCGTACGGCTCGATGTCGCGGTTGGCGAGGTCCAGCCACAGGAAGCTGCCGAGGGGGGCCTCGGTGCGGTTCTTGAACCAGCTGGAGCGCTTGTCGGGCTTGAGCATGCCGGCGAAGACGTTGCCGTCGGGGCCCGGCTGGTTCCACAGCTGGCCCATCTCCAGCATGACCGTGCGGACTCCGGCCTCGCCGAGGCGCAGGGCGGAGACGGCGGCGCCGTAGCCGGTGCCGATGACGACGGCGGGGACGAACGCGACCCCGTCGGCGCGGTCGGCGGCCAGGGCCCTGGGGGCTCCGATGGTGGTGCTGCCCGCGAGCGCCGCCGCGCCGAGGGCCGTCATTCCGAGCAAGCGGCGGCGTGACAGGTGCTGTTCCACGGTGTGTACCTGACTTTCGGGAGAAAAGGGACGGGCGATGGGCGTGGGGTCGCCCCGGACGGCGGGGGCGGGCGGCGGCCGGGAAGGCGTCAGTCGCCGGTGTGCAGGGTGATGGCCGAGCAGGGGCACTGGTCGGCGGCCTCGCGCACGGCGGCGTGCGCGGCGGCGGGCGGGCCGGGGTCGAGCAGGAGCACGAAGCCCTCCTCGCACTGGTCGAAGACCTCGGGGGCCAGCAGGGCGCACATCCCGGCGCCGCAGCACAGCCGCCGGTCGACCCCGACCCGCAGCGGGCCGTCCGTCACCAGGCGACGGGGAGCGCGTACACGCCGTAGACCTGCATGTCGTGGCGGAGCCGGATCTCCTCCGGCGGGCAGGCCAGGCGCAGTTCCGGGAAGCGTTCCAGCAGGGCGGTGAAGCCGACGCGGAGTTCGATGCGGGCCAGCTGCTGGCCGAGGCACTGGTGGATGCCGTGGCCGAAGCCGAGGTGGCCGGCGGCGCGCCGGGTCACGTCGAAGGCCTCGGGGTCGGGGAAGCGTTCGGGGTCGCGGTTGGCGGCGGCGAGGGAGACCATCACGACCTCTCCCTCCCTGATGAGGGTGCCCTCGATCTCGACGTCCTCCAGGGCGGCCCGGGTGGGGCCGTGGTGGACGATGCTCAGGTAGCGCAGGCTCTCCTCGACGGCGCCCTCGATCAGGGAGGGGTCGGCGCGCAGCGCGGCCAGCTGTTCGGGGTGTTCCAGCAGGGCGAAGGTGCCGAGGGCGAGCTGGTTGGCCGTGGTCTCGTGGCCGGCGACCAGCAACAGGAAGGCGATCGAGGTGAGTTCCTCGTCGGTGAGGTCCGGGTCGGCGCTGATCAGCCCGCTGAGGATGTCGTCGGCGGGTTCGGTGCGCTTGAGGCGGACCAGGCCGCCCAGGTAGGCCGCCAGTTCCATGAAGGCGGCGGTGACGTCCTCGGTGGACTCGCCGAAGCTGCTCCACACGTGGGTGTGGTGCTGGAAGGTGGCGCGGTCGGCGTAGGGCACGCCGAGCAGTTCGCAGATGACGAGGGAGGGGATGGGCAGCGCGAAGTGCTCGAAGAGGTCGGCCGGGGAGCCGAGGCGCTCCATCTCGTCGAGCCGCTCCGCGGTGATCTTCTCGATCCACTCGGTGAGCAGGCGCATGCGGCGGACGGTGAACTGCCCCACCAGCAGCTTGCGGTAGCGCTGGTGCTCGGGGTCGTCGTGCTGGATGAACATGCCGGGGGGTGCCGCCGGGGCCTCGTCCAGGGTCGCGGCGCGCGGGACCGGCGGGTGCTTGAGCTCCCCGCGGGCGCTGAACCGGGCGTCGGCGAGGACGGCCCGGGCGGTGGAATAGCCGGTGACGAGCCATCCGAGATGGCCGTCGGCGAATTCCATGCGCGTCAGCGGTTCGGTCCGGCGCAGCGACCGGGTCTCCGGGGGCGGGCTGAAGTATCCGTCCCGGACAGTGGAAAAGGTCACCGGTAAACCCTGGCTCATAAATGCCCTTCCATGGCTGGCCGTATTGCGGCTGAATCCCTCGGAAACGCGGCCTCAACACGGCGTCAACGCGTCCTTAACACGGCGTCCTGCAATTCGAACTCCGCCGTCCGCGGAGTTCGATCAGCGCCAACACGAAGGTATGGAGATCCGGTGAAAAGTGTCAACGAAATCAATCCCCCGCACGCTAACCCTGTGGGCGCGGGACGGGGGGTACGGTTACGGGCGGTACCGGGAGGCTTCGGTTCGGTTCGGTACGGGTCCCCCGGCCCCCCGCCCCTCCCCCGCCCGGTCACGGGTACGGGTACGGGCCTCGGGGCACTCCTCGGACAGCAGCTTCGCCATCGGGGCGAGTTCGGTACGGCCGTCGATGCGCAGCTTGCGGTAGGCCTGGGTGAGGTGCTTCTCGACCGCGCGGGCGCTGACCTCCAGGCGTTCGGCGATGGCCCGGTTGGAGGTGCCGGCGGCGGCCAGTGCGGCGACGCGGCGCTCGGTACGGGTCAGTGCGGCGACCGCGTCCGCGCCCCGGGAGCCCGCGATGGTGTAGAGGGCCCTGCCGGCCCGGTCGGCGATCCAGGGCGCCCCGCAGACGAGTCCCTGCTCCCGGGCCCGGGTCAGCCGGTGCTCGGCCTCGGCCTCGCGGCCGGCGGCCAGCAGCCGCCGGCCCAGGAGCAGGGAGGTGCGGGCCTGTTCGAGGAGGTGCGCGGTCCGTTCCAGGGCGGCGGCGGACTCGCGCAGCAGGACGAGCCCCGGCTCTCCCCGGGTGATCGCGCCCCGGCCGCGCAGGGCGCGGCCGATGGCCACCGGGCTGCCCCAGCTCAGGGCGCGGGCGTACTCCTCGTCCATCAGGTCGTGGGCCTGTCCGGGGCGGCCCGTCCGGTAGTGGAGGGCGGAGACCCAGGAACGCCATGGTGCGACGGCGGGGTTGTGCCAGTGGGCGCGTTCGGCCGTGCGGCCCCAGTCGAGGTAGCAGCCCAGGGCCGTCGGCAGGTCGTGGCGCAGGGCGGCGGCCGAGCCGCGCATCAGCAGCCGCAGGGAGGGCAGGTGGCCGTGGGCGGCGTCCGGCGGGGAGCCGGACAGCAGCCGCTCGCACAGGGCGGTGTCCCTGGCTTCCAGGGCGGTGAGGACGACGGGGGCCAGGGAGCGCAGGCTGGCCCAGTCGGTGGCGCCCAGGCCGAGCGCCTCGGCGGCGTGGGCGCGGGCCCCCGCCAGGTCCCCCCGGGCCAGGGCGAGATGGGCGAGCTCGCAGGCGATCAGGGCGCGCGGGACGGTGGCGTGGTCGCGGCGGGCCCGGTCGTACGCGGTGTGCAGCCAGGGGCCGATGGTGGCGAGCGAGTCGGCCGCGACCAGGACGTCGGTCAGCAGGGGCAGGGCGGTGTGGACGTGGTCCGGGGTGGCCGGCTCGTGCTGGAGGAGGCGCTCGGCGAGGGGTACGGCCTCGGCGGCGGTGACCCGCTGGGCCAGGACGGCCCCGTGCAGCAGGACGGTGACCCGTTCGCGGTCCGCCGCGCCGTCCAGGCAGGGGACGGGGCCCAGGGAGCGCAACCGGTCGGCGGCGGAGGCCAGTTCGGCCGGTCCGGCCACGGCGGCGTGCCGCAGGCGGGCCTCCAGGCGCAGGGCGCTGCCGCGGTCGGTGCCGGTGAGGCCGGCCGCGTCCCCCAGCTCGGCGGCCGTCCTGGAGACGGTGTCGAGGGTGGCGGGCGGGCAGTCGTCGAGGAGGAAGGGCGGTATCCGGCCCGCCACCCCCGCCCGCCGGGCGGGGTCCGGGAGGAGGAACAGCGCCTGGGTGAAGTGGCGCAGCGCCGCCCTGGGGGCGAAGTCGCGCTCGATGACGGCGAGTTCGACGAGCAGATCGGCGCGGGCCGGCCCGTCGGGCGGGCTGAGGAGCAGGGCGCGGCGCAGGTAGCGGGCGGCTGTCTCCGGGTCGGTGCGGCGCAGGGCGGCGGTCGCGGCGGCCCGCAGGACCTCCTGCGCCCAGGGCTCCTCGCAGGCGGACACGGCGAGCAGCTGGGCGGCGGCCCGTTCGGCGGAGTGGCCGCCCTGGTGCAGCAGGAGGGCGGCGCGCAGACGCACGGCCTCCGCTTCGGCGGGGGCCATCGCCTCCTCCACGGCGTCGGCCACGACGGGGTGCACGAACCGGGGTACGGGCTCCTCCGCCAGCAGCCCGAGCCGCCGCAGCGCCCGCTCCGCCTCGGCCCGGCCGGTGGCATCGAGCCCGGCGAGCCGAGCGGCGGGGTCCTCACCCCCACCCCCGGCACCCGCTCCGGCGCGGCCGGTGTCCCCGACGTGCCCGGTGCCCCCGGTGTGCCCGGTGTGCCCGGTGTGCCCGGTGTGCCCGGTGTGCCCGGTGTCGCCGGCGTACCTGGTGCCCCCGGTGCCCCCGGTGCCTCTGGCGTAACCCCAGCCCCCAGCCCCCCGGGCGTCCCCCTCAGCCCACGGCTCCCCCGTGTCTCCCCCGCCCCCCGGGTCCTCGCCGAGGACGGCGAGGGCCGTGGCGAAGCGCCATACCGGGGGGCGCTGGGCGCGCAGGACCGCCGCGAGGCGGTCGCGCAGGACCTCGGGGCGGATCCCCCGGATGACCCCCGCGTCCGGCAGCGGCCCCTCGCAGGCCTGGGGCGCGGCGGCGGTCAGGGCGTCGAGGGTGGCCGTGAGGAGCAGCGGGTGCCCGCCGGTCGCCTCGTGGCAGGCGAGGGCGCAGGCCTGGTCCACGGGCCGGCCGAGGCGGGCGGCGACCAGCTCGGCGGTGGCCCCGGGGGGCAGTGGCCGCAACCGCAGGACGGCGGCGGCGCGCCCGGTGAGGTGGTGCAGGCGCGGCTCGTCCTCGCCGGGGTCGCCCTCGCGCAGGGCGGCGACCAGGGTGACGCGCAGCCGGGGCAGCCGTCCGGCGAGCCGGGCGAGCCAGCGCAGCGAGGGGGTGTCCGCCCACTGGAGGTCGTCGACCAGCAGGAGCAGCGGCTTGCGGTCGGCGTGTTCGGCGACCAGGGCCAGCAGCGCCTCGTCCTGCCCGGACCCGGCGTTCGGGTCGGCCCCCTCCTCGGGTGGTGCGAGGCCGCCCCCGGCGGCGGGCAGCAGCGGGGTGAGCAACTGGCTGAGCACGCCGAGGCCGAAGGCCTGCTCCTGCGGGGCCCCGCTGGCGGTGAGGACGCGGACGCCACGGCGTTCGGCGAGCTCCGGCAGGGCCCTGAGCAGGGCGGTCTTGCCCATGCCGATGCCCCCCGTGACCATCGTCAGCGACCCGCCGCCCCCCGCACCGCCCGTGGCGTCCAACGCCGCCGTGATCAGGTCGAGTTCCTGCCGCCGGTGGAGCAGGGGATTCATGTCGGTTCCTCCGTCGCTGTTCGTTCGAGTGCCGCTGCCAGCTGGGGACGTCCCCGGATGCCGAGCTTCCGGTAGGCCTTGGTCAGGTGCTGTTCCACGGTGCGGGCGGTGACGGCGAGTTCCCCGGCGATGGCCCGGTTGGGCAGGCCCCCGGCGGCGAGCGCCGCGACCCGCTGCTCGGCCTCGGTCAGCGCGGCGGCCGCCGCCCCGCCGGCCGCAGGTGTCCGTCCCGGCCGCGCCGCGCCGTCACCGCTCCCCTGCGGGCCCCCGTGCGCCGGGAACTGCCGCGGCCGGTCCCGCCGTACGCCGTGTCCCGCGTGCGGGGCCGGGTACGAGGCCCCGTCCGGCCCGGGGTACGAGGCCCTGCCCGGTCCCGGGTACAGGGCCCCGTCCGGCCCGGGGTGCGGGAGCGCGTCCGGTCCGGGGTGCGCGGCCCCGGCCGGTACGGGTCCGGGCGCGGTCCGGTCGTCGTCCAGCAGGGTGTCGACGGTGAGGTGGCCCGAGAAGGGGGCCGTGCCGAGGGCCACCAGCGCCTGCCGGTACTGCCAGCCGGCGGCGCGCCCCCGGGCCCGCGCCGCCGCTCCCGGCGGTGCGGCGCCGCCGGGCCCGGGGGCCAGGGCCGTGGCCAGGGCTACGGGCGAGCCCCACCTCAGGGCCAGGCGGCGCTCCTCCGCCAGCAGCCGCACGGCCAGCGGGTCCTCGGGGTCGCGGGTCCGCGCGGCGGCCGAACGCCAGGGCAGCAGGGCCGGGTTGGCCGCCCGCCGGGCCAGCAACCGGCGCCCGCACTCCAGCAGGTCGGCGAGGGCCGGGTCGCGCTCGCCGGCCACGAGCCGGACCCGGCCGCGCGCGTAGAGGAGGTAGGCCCAGGCCAGGCCGCCCTCGGCGGCGGGCGGCAGCGGGCTCTCCAGGATCCGCGCGGCGGCGTCCGCGTCCCCCCGGCGCAGCTCCAGCAGGGCCCGCAGGGCCAGGGGGCCGGGCGCCATGAGGGGGTGCCAGCAGCGGCCCGGCATGACCTCCTCGCACCGGTCCAGGGCCGCCGTCGCCGCGGTGTCCCGCCCGCTCCACAGCTCGGCGAGGGAGGTGAGGAGCAGGGCCGCGCCGGCCACCGGCCGGGCGTCACGGCGTCCCGCGCAGACCAGGATCCCGTCGAGGGCGCTCCGGGCCTCGTCGGTGTCCCCGCTCAGGACGAGCGCGTGGGCGGCGGCCGCGCGGACGGCCGGCGGAACGTGTACGCGGGCCTCCGGGGCCAGGGCGGCGCGGGCGAGCTCGCGGGCGCGGCCGATGTCCAGGCCCCGCTGGGCGGTCCGCCAGGCGGCCACGGCTGCCTCGGCGGCCTGCTCCGGCCGGGCGGGCGGGGAGTCGGGCGGCGGCGGGCCCCCGCCGTCCTGCGGGTCGGGGCGGCCGTGCTCGGCCATCCAGTGCAGGGCCCGCAGCGCGGAGTGCTCGGCGGTGCCCGGCTCGGCCTCGGCGGCGGCGCGGGCGATGCGGGCGGCCGGGGTGAGGACGTCGCCCCGGGCCACGAGGAGTTCGGCCGCGCGCAGCCGGGCCCGTACCGTGCCGGGGCCGGCGGGCGCGGACCCGGCGGCGTCGGCCGGGGGGTCCAGGGCCCGGTGGAGGTGGCGGCTCGCGGCCTCGGGGTCGGTGGGGAGCACGGCGGCGCCCAGCTCGGTCAGCAGCCGCACCCTCAGGGCGTCCGGCACCGGCTCGCGCAGGGCCCGTTCCAGCAGCCGGGCGGCCTGGTGGTGGCGGCCGGCCGCACGGTGTTCGGCGGCGCGGCGGCGCAGGGCCGCCACCGCCCAGGGGGCGCCGACGGGTCCGGCGCCGAGCAGCATCCGGGCCACGGCGCGGTCGGGCAGGGCCGCCCGGTGGGCCCACGCGGCGGCCCGGGCGTGCAGTCGCTCCCGCTGCTCGGTGCCGAGTTCGGCCAGGACGGCCCGGGCGGCGGCCTCGCCGCGCAGGGCGGGCCGGGGGCCGTCGGCGAGCAGGCCGGTGCCGGACAGCAGGGTCAGGGCGCGGGCGGCGGCCGGGGTGCGGGGGCCGGCGGCCAGTACGTCGATGAGGCCGGGCGTGCAGTCGGGCCCGGCGACGGCGATCGCGCGCAGGACGGCGAGGAGTTCGGCGGGCAGCAGCGGAAGGGTGCGCACGGTGCGTTCCCGGACGGCTTCCGCCGCGCTCTCCGCGAGGTGGGCGAGGTGGGCGGTGCGCGGGGTCCAGTCGTGCCGGACGAACCGGGCGACGACCGACCGCAGCAGGGCCGGGTTGCCGTCGAGGAGGCGGGCGGCCTCCTGTCCGAAGGCCGCGTCGACGGAGCCGGGCCAGGTGGCGTCGAGGATCCGGCGGACGGCCTCGGCGGTCAGCGGGGGCAGGTCCAGCACGTGCCGGGCCACGGCGCGCCCGTCGGCCAGCGGGCAGGGCTCGATCCGGTCGGACGGGTCCGGCCGGGCGGCGCTGTTGCGGGAGGTGAGCAGCATCAGCGGCACCCCGGCGAGCCGCCGGGCCAGCGCCTGCAGCCCGCGCAGTGACGGGGCGTCGGCCCACTGGAGGTCGTCGACGAAGAGCAGCGTCGGGTGGCGGCGGGCGGCGGCCTGGACGGCGGCGCACAGGTCGTCGGGGCGACGGGGCCGGCCGGTGCCGTCGCCGGGGCCGCCCGGGGGACTTCCGGCGGCGGGGCCGGTCCCGGGGCACAACTGGGCGGCGATGCCGTGGGGCAGGGAGGTCTCCTCGGGCGAGGCCGCCGCGGCGACGACCCGTACGCCGGCCTCCCCGGCGAGGGCGGCGGCGTGCTCCAGCAGGGCGGTGCGTCCGATGCCGGGCGGTCCGTGGACCTCGACGACCGCGGGCCGGCCCCGCCGCAGGTCGGCCAGCAGGCCGCGCAGCAGCCGGTCCTCGGCCTCCCGCCCGGGGGGCGCCGTCCGCCCGCCGGGGCCTGGGCGCGGGCCGGGCGCGGGGGCCGGCGGGGCGGCTGTCGTCCGTGGCATGGCTGTCCGTCCTCCTGGGTGTCGTGTCGATGGCACTCCCCGCCCGGCGGGCGCGGCGCGCCGGGGCCGTCCGGGCCTCCGGCCGGGGCCCGTCGCCCGCCTCCCCGCCCGGCACCGCGCCGAGGGGAACGCGCCGAGGAAGCCCCCGGGGCGCGGGCCGGGCGGGATCGGGAGGAGACGGCCCGCCTAGGCCGATACGCCGTCGGCTGTGCGGGGCGCAGGCGGGCGGGCGGCGGGGCGGGGGCGGGTGCCGAGGCCGCGGGGCAGGTCGGCGCGGCCCCGGACGTCGAGCTTGCGGTAGACGTTCGTCAGGTGCATCTCCACCGTGCGCGGGGTGATGAACAGGGCCTCCGCGATCTTCTTGTTGCTGTGTCCGCGCAGCGCCAGGGTGGCGATCCGCCGTTCGCTGGGGGTCAGGGAGTCCACGGGGGCGACGGCCAGTTGCGGCATCCGTCCGCCCGCGGTCACGAGCGCCTCGCGGGCGGTGGCGGTGAGCGCGTGGGAGCCGCAGCGGGTGGCCAGTTCGATGGCCTGGCGCAGGTGGCCGCGTGCGGCCCGGGCGTCGCCGAGGGCGAGCAGCTCCCGGCCCAGCCGGTACTCGGCCCGGGCCAGTTCCAGCCGGGCCGGAGAGCCGGCCAGCGTCTCCACGGCCCGTTCCAGCAGCTCGGTGCGGGCCCGGCCCGTGACGACCGAGGCGGCCGCGACCAGACCCAGCCCCAGGGCGCGCGGGGTGCCCCAGGCCCGGGTCCGCTCCAGCGCGTCCTCCACCAGCCCGGCGGCCTCGGATCCCCGGCCCAGCCGGGCCAGCGTGGTGGCGGTCGGCAGCCACCAGGGGGCCAGGACGGGGTTGGTGATGCCCGCCTCCTCCTGGCTGAGCCCGCACCGCCGCCACAGTTCGAGCGCCCCCTCGCGGTCGCCCAGCGCCCGGCGGACCTCCCCCGAGGTGTACAGGTGGAGGTGCCGTTCCCACACGCTGCGGTCCAGGTGGCCCGCGGTGCGGGCGAGTCCGTCGAGCACGGCGCCGGCCCGGGCGGCCGCCCCCTGGGAGAGCAGTACGCGGCTCAGCGCGAGGCGGGCCAGCGGCGGGGCGCCGGCCGGGCCGGTGACCTCGGTGGCGGCCCATGCGGCGCGGGCGGCGGCGGGGACGTCGCCGATGCCGTGCAGGAGGAGGGAGCGGCCGGCCAGCGCGGCGCGCCGGGGCCACAGCGGGGGGTGTTCGCGGTCCGGCGCCAGGACCCGGTCGAGGGCGGCGAGGGCCTCGTCCACGTGGTCGGCGAGTGCGAGGACGGCGGAGGAACAGAACACCTCCCAGCCGGCGGTGCCGGGTTCGTCGGCGCGCAGGGCGCGGCGGGCGAGGTCCGCGGCCCGGGCGGCGGATCCGCCGTCCAGGGCGGCGAAGGCGCTGAGCGCCGCGAGGAGGCGCCGGTCGGCGGGTCCGTGCCCGGTGGGTACCGGCAGGGCGGCGGCCCGGGCGCGGGCCGCCGGGAGCGCGGTCCGGTCGTTGACGGCGGCGGCCAGCAGGGCGGATTCGACGGTCGTGCGCAGGTCGCGGCCGGCGGGGCCGGCGGCCGCGTGGCCGGGCAGACCGTCGAGGACCCGCTCCAGCAACCGCAGGCCCTCGGGGGCCCGGCGGGTGCCGAGCGCCAGCATGGCGTACTGCACGGCCACGGGGGCCTGTTCCTGCGGGTCGGGGGTGAGGGCGAGGGCCTGGCGCAGGTGCCGGAGGGCGTGGGCCGGGGTGACGACGGTACGGCCGGCGGCGCGCGCGAGTTCCACGTGCAGGTCGCGGCGTTCGGCGGTGGTGAGCCCGTGGTCCGCCGCGTCGCGCAGCCAGCGGCCGGCGGCCCGGACGGTGGCCCGGGTGGGGGCCTCGGCGGCGGCGTCGCGCAGGACGGCGAACATCCACGGTTCGTCGATCCGGTCCAGCGGGGCGAGTTGTTCGGCGACCTCGGGGGCGGGGCGGCCGGCGTCGCTGAGGACGCGGGCGGCTCGGATCCGCAGGTCCCGCAGTTCGGGGGCGGGCAGGGTGGCGAGGACCGCGCCGCGGACGCCTTCGCGCATGTGCGGCGGGGCGCCCGGCACCACGGCCTCGATCCGGCGCAGCGCCGTCAGCGTGCGGTCCACGGCCGGTACGTCCAGTCCGCAGAGGGCGGCGAGCAGGTCGGGGTCGGCCCGGCCGAGTACCGCGAGGGCGGTGGCCACCCGGCGGGCGCGGCGCGGGCCGGCGGCCAGCAGTTCGGGGACCCGTGAGGTCAGCACGCCCTGGTGGACGGTGGCCAGTTGGTGCACGGCGTCGGCGTCGGGCGGGATGCCGAGGGTGCGCACGGCGGTGAGCAGCCGGTCCAGGAGGTGCGGGTTGCCGCCGGTGAGTTCGGCGCAGCGGCTGACGAACCGGCGGTCGGCCGGTGTGCCGCAGATCCGGGCGGCCAGGTGCGTGATGGCGGCCTCGTCGAGCGGGGCGGGTTCCAGCACGGCGCAGCGGCCCTGGGCGAGGAGCTCGGCGAGTACGGGGGTGCCGGGGCCGGGGGCGCCGGTGCGCTGGGCGAGGACCAGCAGCAGGGGCCGGGCGGCGGCGTGGCGCAGGAGGAAGGCGGCGGTGTGCAGGGAGGCCTCGTCGCACCACTGGGCGTCGTCGACGAGCAGGGCCAGGGGTCCGGCGGCGAGCAGGTCCAGGGCGCGGCGGTGGATCAGGTGCCGGTCGCGGTGGAGGCCGCCGGGTGCGGCGGGGGCCGGCGCCCCGGGCGTGGGCGGGAGCAGGGTGTCCACCGTACGGCCTCGGGCCGGGCCGTCCGGCGGGCCGGCGGCGTACCGGACGGTGTATCCGGAGGCCGCGAGCCGCTCTCGGGCGAGGGTCAGCAGGCGGGTGCGGCCTATTCCGGCGGGGCCCCGGACGAGGACGGCCCGCGCGGCGCCCGCCCGCGCCTCGGCGGCGTGGCGCAGCAGCGTTTCGAGTTCGGGGGTGGGGACGTCCGGGGCCGGGCCCCACGTCTTTCCAGCGGTGCACACCACTGCATTTCCCTCTTCCTTCGTGGAACCGCCTCCGGGCCGTCCGGCGGTACGACGCCGGAATGTCCCTGCGTGACCAAGATCGTAAGGGATGTGCCGTGGGAACTTCCGGGCGATCCACTCGATTTGAGCCAGAATGTACTGGACCTTGGCCGAGGCACATGCCACGGACGGGCCGCCCGCCGGCGGAGAACCCCATGGATTTCGGCCTTTCCGCACCGCCGAATTCCCTTATTCCCGCAGGGATACCGGGTACCGGGCGAGTGGGCCGTTGAAACCCGCAGCCGATATCCGGCCATCAATTCCCGTTACCCGGCTGCGTTATCGTGCCGGGACAGCAGTTGGCCGCCGAACCCACCGGAGTGTTGCGTGCTGTCCCACCTGGAGCCGTCCTGTCCGCCGCCGGGCTGGGCCCCCGCCCCCTGGCCGGGGCGGATGTCCCGGCCGGCCGCGGACTCGCTGGACCTGTGGCTGTTCCACGTCACGGACGCGGGGCTGCGTTCCGTGGTCCTCGACCGGTCGCCGCTGGACCCCCGGGAGCGCTCCCGGGTCACCTCGTTCGTCCGTCCCCTCGACCGGGGCCGCTACGTGGCCGCGCACCTGGCGCTGCGCCGGGTGCTCTGCGCCTACGAGGGCGTCCGCCCGGCGGAGTTGGTGTTCGTGCGCCGGTCCTGCCCGTGCTGCGGCGGGCCCCACGGGCGGCCGGCCCTCGCCGGTGCGGACGCGCCGCACTTCTCCCTGTCCCACGCGGGCGGCCTGGTGCTGATCGGGGTCGCCGGGCGGCCGGTCGGGGTGGACGTGGAGGCGCTGCCGCCGCCGCGCAAGGCGGCCACCGTGAGCGAGGCCCTGCATCCCGCCGAGCGGCGGGCCGTCCATGCCGCGCAGCCGGCCCTGCGGCCCGCCGTCTTCGCCCGGCTCTGGGCCCGCAAGGAGGCCTACCTCAAGGGGCTGGGCACGGGGGTGGGCCGCAGCCCGGACCTGGACTACCTCGGCGACCCCGGTGTCGGGGCGCCCGCCCGGCCGCCGGGGTGGACCGTCCGGGACGTGCCGGTGGGGCCGGAGCACGCGGCGGCCGTGGCCCTGGAGCGGGCGCCGGGCGCCGACCCGGCGATCACGGTCCGCACCCACCACCTCGGAGTGCTGGACGCGTCCGCCGCCGAGGTCCTGGCGGGCCGCTGACCCGCGCCCGCCACGGGACACCGGCGGCGGCGCGCGGACGTTCGGGAGGACGCACGTCCGGGTGGCGGCCGCGGCTGCGGCGGACCGGGCCGGGGGCGGCGGCGTTGTATGGGGTGCCGGTGCTCCTGCGAAAGAAGGAAACTCCCGTGACCCCTGTGCCTCCTGTGACCTCCACGGCCTTACCTCCCGTCGAGACGCTGCTGCGGCGGACCCTCGGCGAGCGGCGTATCGGGCTCGTGGCGTGGCGGCTGCTCGTGCTGCAGATCGCCCACCCCGTCGTCGCGGCGGGCATGGACCGGTACTCCACCTACCGCGCCCATCCGTGGCGGCGGATCGAGCACACCATGGAGAGCGGCAGCCGGCTGTTCTTCGCCGGTCCCGAGGAACGGCGCCTGGAGGTGGCCCGCCTCCAGCGCACCCACCGGCGGATCCGGGGCACCGACGCGTCCGGGCGGCCGTTCAGCGCCGAGGACCCCGAGGTCCGCGGCTGGGTGATGGTCACCCTGTACGAGTCGATGACCGCCATGCGCGAACTGTCCGGCGATCCGCTGCCGCCCGCCGAACGCGACCTGCTGTACGCGGAGTTCCTCGACGTGTGTGCCGCCCTCGGGATCCCGGGCGAGGCCCTCCCGGCGAGCGCCGCCGAGGTCCCGGCGTACGTGGAGCGGATGGTCCGGGAGGTCCTGGAGTACGGCCCCGAGGTCCGCGACATGCTGTACACGATGCTCCGGCAGGCCCCCGCGCCGCGCCGGCTGGGACGGCTGGCGCCCGCGTGGCCGCTGCTGCGGACGGTGGTCGCCCGGGCTCTGGCCGCACTCACCGTCAGCGATCTGCCGCCGGCCTGGCACGAGCGGTTCGGGACCTCGCGCGGTACCGGGGGCGCCGCGCTGTCGTGGGCGCTGCACCACGGGCTGCGGCACGCCATGGACCTGGCTCCCGACCGGGTGCGCTACCGGCGTAGGAGCGTGAGCGGCGCGCCCGCGCGGGCGGCGGTGCCCCGGGCCCGCGGCGGCGACTCGCGTCCGGCCCGGCTGGAGAGGTTCTTCCGGGAGGTGCTGGACCAGACCGGCAACGGCCGGGTCGACTCCGCCGACCTCCAGGCGATGGTGCACTCCGTGTGCTGGCGGCTCGAACTGCCCGCCGAGCGGGAGGACGAGGTCTACGCCGCCTTCGAGGGCTGGTGGCGCCAGCTCCGGGAGGCGGCCGACACGGACGGCGACGGGGGCGTGGACTGCCGCGAGTTCGTGTCCGCGATGCTGTCCGGGGTGGACCGCGACCCGCAGTACCTGGAGAAGGGCCTGGTCCCGGCGGTACGGGAGCTGTTCCGGGCCGCCGATGCCGACGGGAGCGGCTACCTGGGGGCGGACGAGTACCGCGCGCTGTTCGGCGGCCCCCGGGTCCACCCGGCCGAACTCAACGAGGGCTTCCGGGAGTTGGACGCGGACGGGGACGGCCGGGTCGAGGAGGCGGAGTTCGTCGCCGCCTTCCGCGACTTCTTCACCGCCCACGGCGGGAACACCGCCGGCGCGGGCCTCCTCGGCCGCGCCTGAACACCCCGGCTGAACCACCCCGCGTGAACACCCCGCCTGATCCGACCCCGCGTGAACACCCGCCTGAACCACCCCGCCCGGATCCGCGTCCGTACGCGGATCCGGTCCGGCGGCCGGGCTCCCGGGGCGGTCAGACCCGGGGGGCGCGCAGGACGTAGCGGACCTCGGCGGCCCCGGCGGGGGTGGTGCGTTCGAAGCCGGCCCGGGTGACGACGCCGTGGGAGGGGGCGTTGTCCGCGTCGACCGAGGCGTGCAGCGTGGTCAGGCCGGACTGGGCGAAGGCCCAGGCGGCCAGGCCGTTCAGCGCGTCGGTGGCGTAGCCGTTGCCGCGGGCCGAGGGGACGAGGTCGTAGCCGATCTCGGCGTTGCCCTCGGCGTCGGGGGCGCCGTGGAAGCCGATCCCGCCGATCGCGCGCCGGTCGTCCGTCCGGACGATGGCGTACGGGCCCCACCCCGGGCGGTACGTGCCCTCCTCCCGGGCCCTGAGCACCATCCCGGAGGCGACCCGGGTGCCGTCGCCGGGACCGTCGCCGGCCCAGGCGAAGCCGCCGGTGCCGCCGGCGTGGAGGTCGGCGGCGACCTGCGGGGAGATCTCGCAGAGGACGACGCGGCCCGCCGCGACGGGCTCGGAGTACCAGCGCCAGACCGGCCGGCGCGGCAGTGCGCCGAGGCCGGCCCGCCCGGTCACCCACAGGAGGACCGGCCACGCCGCCCCGTCGGCGCGCGGCGCCTGCGGGAAGAGCCGGTCGAGGACCTGCTCGCAGAGGGCCGGCTCGGGCTCCCAGTCGTGGACGCCGAGGGCGTTCAGGATGTCGTGGGTGTGCAGCAGGGTCTCGACGACGCCCATGGCCGCGAACCCGTCCGCGCCGGCCGTGCCGTACGGGTGCCAGGCCCGGTCCCCGGGCCCGGCCGCGGCCACGGCGGCGGACAGCAGGCCGCCGGTGGCCTCGATGACCTCGATCAGCCCGTCGGGGGTGGTGCCGGGGTCCGCGCTGATCTCGAAGGGGACGTACCCGCCGCTCGCGCGCCCGGTGAGCTGGGCGGCATAGGCGGTGAAGTCGCTCGCGATGTGCACGGCGGTGTCGTGGCAGCTCCACTCCAGCCCTGCGGCGGGGGTGGACCAGTCGAGGTGCGCCACCTTCCGGAGTGCCTGTGCGGTGAGGGACACGGACCGGTCCACGGACTGGGGGGTCATGATCGTCATGGCCCGAACCCTAGGGTCACCACCCGGACTCCGGCCAGCGGATATCGGACACGGCCCGGTTCGGTGCCGGCTCAGTGCCGGTTCGGCGTCGGCACAGTACCGGCTCAGTGCCGGCACAGGCAGAACGGGTGCCCCGCGGGGTCCGCGTAGACCCGCCAATTGGCGTCCGGGCGGAGCTGGTCCGTCCGCTCCAGTACGGTCGCGCCGAGGGCGAGCGCCCGCCCCTCCTCCAGGTCGAGGTCGTCCACGTCGAAGTCGAGGTGGAGCTGCTGCGGGCGCCCCTGGCCGGGCCATTCGGGCGGCCGGTAGCCGTCCACGCGCTGGCAGGCCAGGGGCGTCCCCTCGAACCCGTGCACCTCGATCCAGCCGGGGTCGTCCGGGTCGGTGACCACCCGGCCGCCGAGCAGGGCCGCGTAGAACTCCGCGAGCCGGACCGGATCGGCGCAGTCCAACGCGACCGCCTGCAGCTTTCGAATCACTTCCGACACCCTGTTCTGTGGGGGCTCCCGCGTCCGCGGTACGGGAGGGGTCGTACGGCTCGTACCCGCCGCGGCGTCCGGTATGCCCCCTCAGCCGGCGCTACCCCCGGCCGGCCCCGGCCCGGCCGGGGACAGGACGGCGGAGGCGAGGTGTTCGCGGAACCAGCGGTGCGCGGGGTCCGCCGAGTTGCGCGGGTGCCAGGCCATGCCCAGGTCGAGCGGTTCCAGGTCCAGGGGGACGGGGAAGGTCCGCAGGCCCATCGCCTCGATGGTGCCGGGCAGCCAGCCCTCCAGACTGAGGGCGACGAGGTCCGTCTCCCGGGCGAGCATCATCGCGCTCGTGTGGCTGGGGACCACGACGGCGGTCCGGCGGCGCAGCCCCAGTCCGGCGAGGGCCCCGTCGATGGGCCCGTGCCGTTTGCCGAGCCGGGAGATGCCGATGTGGTCGGCCGCCGCGAAGCGACGGGCGTCGATCCGCCCCTCGAAGAGGGGGTGCCCGCTGCGGGCGACGCCGACCAGCGGCATCCGGGTGAGCGGCCGGGTCTCGATCTCCGGGTCCAGGTGGCCGAGGACGCCGAGTTCGACGTCCACCCAGCCCTGCCGCAGCCCCGGGCCGCCCTCGACCGCCTCCGGCAGGAAGACCACGTCCACCCGCGGGGCCTGCGCGTGGATCCGCTCGGTCAGGGTCCCGGCCAGCCCCACCAGCAGCAGCTCGGCGGCCTGCACCGTGAAGGTGCGCTGGAGGTGGACGGCGTCGAACCCGGCGCCGGGCCGCAGCACGTTGTCGCAGCCGCGCAGCAACGCCCCCACCTCCTCACGGAGTTCGACGGCGCGCGGGGTGGGGACCAGCCCTTGCCCGGCCCGGACCAGCAGCGGGTCGCCGACGGTGCGGCGCAGCCGTGCCAGGGTGCGGCTGACCGCCGCGGGCGAGGTGCCGAGGCGCTCGGCGGCACGGGTCACGCTGTTCTCCTGGAGCAGGGCGTCCAGGACGCGCAGCAGGTTGAGATCCATGAACCCATCCCCCTTGAACTGCAGTTTTCCATTTCCGGCAATGATTAGGTGCCCATCTTTGCATTGCTGTGCCCGCCGCCCGCACCGGAGAGTGGAGAGGCCCGCGCATCCGTGTGGCATCCACCCTTCGCCCCGTTCCAGGAGCCGCTGTGCAGCAGTCCCCCCGTACCGGCCGAGAAGGCGACGTGCTCGCCGTCGTCAGTCAGAGCGGACCGACGGTCTCGTTCTTCGACGCCGCCTCCGACCGGCACCTCGGCGACGTCCATGTCCCTTCCGAGCCCCACGAGTTGTGCTACGACCCGACGCAGCGGCTGCTGTGGTGCACGCTGACGTACCACTCGGGCTACTACCACGCGAACGGCGGCCGCCGCACCGAGCTGGCCGTCATCGACCCCGACACCCGCCGCGTCGTCGAGATCGTCGACCTCGCCCCGGAGCACGGGCCGCACGGGCTGGCGCTGGACACGGCGCGGGGGCGGCTCTACGTCAGCGTGGAGTCCGGGGACGACCGGTCCGGCGGTGTCGTGGTGATCGACACCGCCACCCGCCGCGCCCTGGGCAGGATCGACACGGACGCGCCCGGCCCGCACTGGTTCGTGATCGATCCGGCGGGGCGGACGGGGTACGCCACCAACAAGGAGGCCCCGTTCGTGTCCGTGGTGGACCTCGAACGGGGGGTGCTGACCGCGAAGGTCGAGGTCCCGGGCAGTGAGGGCATCGCCGTCTCCGCCGACGGCGCGCACGCCTTCGTCGCGGCGCCCTACGGCGACTTCGCCGCGGGCGCCGAGGGCCGGCCCGCGACGGGCATCCGCGTCATCGACGCCCGGACGGCGTCCGTCGTCGACACCCTGCCCACCGACAACGTCATCCTGCCGGTCCACCTGACGTCGACGGGCCGGCTCCTCGCGGGCGAGCTGCGCATGACGGCCGACCCCGGGGCGCGGCTCGGACGCCACGCGCCCGGCCTCCTCAGCGTGTTCGACGCCGGGACCCGCAAGCGGGTGGGCGAGGTGGAGGTGGGGCTCTTCCCGCTCACCATCACCTCCTCCCCCGACGGCCGGCTCGGCTACGTGTCCTGCGTGGTCTCCTCCACCGTCGACGTCGTCGACCTGGACACCCTGGAGCGCCTGGCCCGGCTGGACGTCGCCAAGCTCGGCGAAGCCGGCGCGCACGGCCTGGCGTACGTCCCCCGCCCCGCCTGACCGGCCGCGGTCCGCCGGCCGGTGCCGACCAGCAGGTGGGCAGGCCGGCCGGGGAGGGGGGTGCGGGCGGTACCCTGCCCCTCGCCGGTCTTCCGGGCGCGACGGGCCGGCCTTCCGTTTCCGCTCGTTCCCCCAGAGGACGCCACGCACATGTTCAAGGTCAACGAATACTTCGACGGCACGGTCAAGTCGATCGCCTTCACCCAGGAGGAGGGCCCGGCGAGCATCGGCGTCATGGCTCCGGGCGAGTACGAGTTCGGCACCGCGGCCCCCGAGATCATGCACGTGATCAGCGGCGCCCTGACGGTCAGGCTGCCCGGCGCCGAGGACTGGGAGACCTTCTCCGGAGGCAGCCGCTTCCAGGTCCCGGGGGACAGCAGGTTCCAGCTCAAGGTGCGGGTCGAGACCGCCTACCTCTGCGAATACCGCTGACCGCACGACGGCGAGGGGCCCGGGCGCATGCCGCCCGGGCCCCTCGCCCGTTCCCGGTGCAGCCTGCGGCGACCACCCTCTGAAATTTGCCATTCAAGATCTTGATGTTTGTTGATCCCCATGCCAGATTCGGCGCAGCACCACCTGGGTCGACGGCGGAGCTCATCGTGCTGCGCCGCAACTGCTGCGGGAGAGGCGAACCACATGCCGGAACAACACGCCGTCGGGGACCGATTGGCGATGGAGAGACGCACGGTCGAGGCGGTCCCGGACGGCGAACGGCACGGCACTCCGCGCAGCCAGTTCACCCTGTGGTTCGGCGCGAACATGCAGATCACCGCCATCGTCGACGGCGCCCTGTCCGTCGTCTTCGGCGCCGACCCGCTCTGGGCGATACCCGCGCTGCTCATCGGCAACGTGCTCGGCGGCATCGTCATGGCCCTGCACTCCGCGCAGGGACCGCGGCTGGGCGTACCGCAGATGATCTCCAGCCGGGCGCAGTTCGGCGTGTACGGGGCGGTCCTTCCGCTGCTGCTGGTCATCCTCATGTACCTCGGGTTCGCCGCGACCGGCAGCGTGCTGGCCGGGCAGGCCGTGTCCGCCATGCTGCACGTCGGCACGTCCGCCGGGATCCTGCTCTTCGGCGCGCTGACCGCCCTGGTCGCCGTGACCGGCTACCGCCTCATCCACCTCGCCGGCCGCGTCGCCACCGTCGTGGGCTCGCTCGGCCTCGGCTACCTGATGGTGCGGCTGTTCACGCAGTACGACGTCGGCGCGCACGTCGGCGAGAAGGGGTTCGACGCGGCGACCTTCCTGCTCGCCGTGGGACTCGGGGCCGGCTGGCAGCTCACCTTCGGCCCCTACGTCGCCGACTACTCCCGCTACCTGCCCCGCGACACCAGCACCCGGGCGACGTTCTGGTCCACCTTCGCCGGGTCCGTCATCGGATCCCAGTGGTCCATGACGCTCGGCGCGCTCACGGCCGCCGTCGCCGGCAAGGCGTTCCTGCCCGACCAGGTGGGCTTCCTCGGAAAGCTGGCGGGCCCGGCCTTCCTCGCCTTCCTGATCTACCTGGTCATCGTGGTCGGCAAGCTCACCGTCAACTGCCTGAACGCGTACGGCGGTTTCATGTCGATCCTGACCACCGTCACCGCCTTCGACCGCCGCTCGCGCGTCTCCCCCGCGGTCCGCGCCGCCTACATCGTCGGCTTCATCACGGTCTCCATGGTCATCGCACTCGCCGCCAGCGACGACTTCCTCGCCAACTTCAAGAACTTCGTACTGCTGCTCCTGACGGTGTTCACCCCGTGGAGCGCGATCAACCTGGTCGACTACTACCTGATCTCCCGCGAACGCGTCGACGTCCCGGCCCTCTACGACCCCGACGGCCGCTACGGGCGCTGGAACGCCGCCGCGCTGACCTGCTACCTCGTCGGCATCGCCGTCCAGGTCCCGTTCCTGGCCACCAAGCTGTACACCGGAGCGGTCACCAGGATGCTCGACGGCGCCGACGTCTCGTGGATCGTCGGCCTGCTGGTCACCTCCGCCCTGTACTGGCTCTGGGCGCGCCGCACCGCCAACCCGCCCGCCGCGACCATCCACCCGGCCGCGCCCGCGAGCGACTGACCCGGCCGCGGCCGCGGCGCCGTACGGGAGCCGCCGCCACGGCCGGGCGGCCCGGGCGACCCCGGCGGCCCGTCCCGTCCCAAGCCGTGCAAGGGCGTTCAAGACCGTGCAGGGCCGTCCGGCATCGTCCAAACCCCTGGTGGGACACTCCTCCGTCCGCGAAGGATCACCCCGGGGCCGCCAGCCGCGCCCCGCGCATCCACTCGGAACACCGTCAGGAGACAGCCACCCATGCTCAAGCTCCGGAAGACCCGACGCGCCCTCGGCATGACCGCCGCGGCCCTCGCGCTCGCCGGCGGAACCGCCGTGATCACCGCCGGCACGGCGAACGCCGCCGGCGGCTCCCAGGACCTGTCCACCGCCAACTGCAGCGGGTACGTCTCCTACACCGACAACCAGGCGTACGGGGCCGTGGCCTCCCGGAACGGGACCTACTGCGAGGTCAACATCACCCAGAACGGGGGCTCGCTGCGGCAGTCGTACACCTGGGGCGGCTGGGTCTACACCCCGACCTACTGGCACGGCTGGGGCTCCAACGGCACCTGGCTGAGCGACCGGATCTGCGTCGTCGACCACGGCAACGGCGCGGCCAACTGCCGTACGGTCTGAGGCTGATGGAACGGGCCCGGCCCGGCGCGCCGCTGCCACGGCGCGTCGGGCCGGGCCCTTCCGCGTCCTGCGCCGGCGACGGCGGGGCTCAGATCTCCAGGGCGCCGGGGAAGGGCCAGTTCCCCACCCCGGGCTCGGTGAACGCCAGCCAGCCGTGGCCGCTCATGGGGGTGTCCTCGTCGATCCTCTCCGGGTCGACGGTCAGCGCGTCGGCCACCTCGTTGGCGTTCGACTCCAGCGAGGCGTTGGGCTCGTACAGCCCGGCTTCCCAGTACTCGTCCTCCGTCTGGGGGGTCTCCCAGGGCATCGGCTCGCCCGTCCAGGCCGGTTCGCCGTAGGTCCGGAAGGAGCGGACGACCCGGCCGCCCTCGGCGATCGCCCAGCCGTGGGCGTCGTCGTAGCCGTCGCGGAAGTAGTAGTGCGCCTGCCCGCAGCGCGCGCCGACCCGGGCCAGCACCTCCTCCTGCGCGCAGTCGGCCACCGGTCCGCCGAACACCATCCGCCAGCCGTCGAACTCGGGGGTGACGAAGGCCCGCAGGACGGTCCGCTCCCCACCGTCGGGGCCGGTGACGACGGCCGTGTCGTGCTCCACCGCCGACATCCCCAGCGCCATGGTCGCGGGGACGGGGTCGTACAGCCCCAGCGCTTCGAAGACCCCCTCGTACGCGGCGGCGGGCACCGCGATCCAGACGAAGGGGCAGAGATCGTCGAGGGGCCGGTCGTCCGGCAGCTTGATCCGTACGAGGCGCTCCAGCGCCCGCCGGTCCCGTGCGTCCAGCCCGTCCCCGGCGCCGATCACCCCCAGCGCGCGCAGCGCGGGGCGGCGCAGCGCGCCCGGCCCGTTCCGCCGGATGTCCAGCAGGGCGCCCGCCGCGTCGGGGCCGAGATCCGTCAGCTCCCTCTCCGCCCGCCACGGGTCCTCCCGCCGGGCGATCCGCGTCAGGAGGGACTCCAGGGCCAGGTTCTGCGTGCTCATGACACCGACCCTAGCCGCTGCCCGGCCGGCGCCGGGGCGGCGGCAGGCCGCTGCCCGGCCGCCGCCCTGGCCGAGCCGGGGCCGAGGATCATTTATGCTTCAGAGCGGCCACGGGGCGGTGGCCGGTCGCCGGCTGCGGCGGCCGTGGAACGGCCGGTCAGCCCGCCGGGGACGACGGCCCGCGCCGAGCCCCCGTACGGACACCGGCCTCATGACGCCGATCATGAAGATCCTGGGGAATCGAGTGGCCGCCGGCAGGCGTCTCCCTGATACGGGGTGCCCACCCCGCGCGCCCCGTGAACAGAAGACCCCCAGGGAGAAGTGAGGTATGGCAGTGATCTGCGTCGGAGGCATGATCGGGATCGGCAAGACGACGGTCGCCGAACTGATCGCCAAGGAGCTGGGCAGCGAGGTCTTCTACGAGAGCGTGGAAGACAACCCGATCCTGCCGCTCTTCTACACGGCGGGCCCCGAGGAGATCCAGGCCAAGCGGTACCCCTTCCTCCTGCAGCTCTACTTCCTGCAGACCCGGTTCGCCTCGATCAAGGAGGCGTACAAGAAGGGCGACAACGTCCTCGACCGTTCCATCTACGAGGACTGGTACTTCGCCAAGGTCAACCACGACCTGGGCCGGATCAGCTCCCTCGAGATGCAGGTGTACGAGGGGCTGCTCGACGAGATGATGCGCGAGATCGACGGCCTGCCGTACCGCAAGGCGCCCGACCTCATGGTCTACCTCAAGGCGGACTTCGAGACGGTGCTGCACCGCATCGGGCTGCGGGGCCGCGATTTCGAGCAGGACGAGAGCCTCGTCGAGTACTACCGGACCCTGTGGTCCGGCTATGACGACTGGGTGCACAAGCACTACTCGGCCAGCCGCGTCCTCGTCATCGACATGAACGACACGGACGTGGTGAACAACCCCGAGGACGCGGTCCGCGTGGCCCGGGAGGTCAGGGAGGCCCTGGCGGCGGGCGGGCGCACGGCCTGACGCCGGCGCCGTTCCGGTACGACGGGGACCTTCCTGTAAGGCTGAATCGTTTCAGCAGCTCAGGGCGGCATCGGGCCGCCCTTTTGCGGGGATCCTCAGGGTGACCGACGGCTCCGGTTACCTCACGGCGGGTACCCCGGCGGCCGGAGCGTCGGCACGCCTGGAGGCACCCGTCATGAGCACCCCCCGGTGGCGGCAGCTCACCGATCACCTGATGACCGTCCCGGAGAAGGTCTACGAGGGCTGGAACAGCCGCGACGGCTGGGACAACTACACGCGCTGGGGCGAGGAGTTCGGCGAGAACGGCGTCCCCTGGTGCGTGATATTCGACTGGTGCATGTACCACGACGTCGGCCTCGACGCGATCGTGCCCAAGGTCGACAACGTGAGCGCCTTCGCCTCCTGGGCCAGGGCCCACGGCCAGTGGTCCGCCTACCCGTCCGTCGGGGCCTGGGTCGACTTCGGCGACGGCGCCCACACCGAGATCGTCACCGGCTTCGACTCCGACACCGTCTACACCAAGGGCGGCAACAGCATCCAGGCCGGATCCGTGGACCGCGGCCAGGGCAACGGCGTCTGGTCGCACTCCAACCCGCGCCGCAGCAGCTACGTCACGGGCTACTTCGCGCCCCGCTACCCCGACGGGGAGTGCCCGCCCACCGCCGACCCGGACGATCCGCGCGGCGGCCCCGCCGTCGTCTCCTGGCGCTGGGAGCCGCCCGCGGGGCCCTACGAGCCCTTCCCGGGCTCGGGGTTCTTCACCGACGGCCGCCGCAGCCCGGTCATCGCCGCCCTGCACGAGCGGCTGGTCGCCGTCGGCTGCGACCGCTACCGGAGCTCGGCCGACGCCGACGTGTGGGGCCCCGGGGACGTCCGCTCCTACCAGGCCTGGCAGCGCAAGCTCGGCTACAGCGGCTCCGACGCCGACGGCGTTCCCGGCCCCGCCTCCTGGGCGCGGCTCCAGGTGCCGCACGTCGAGGACTGACGGGGGTCCGTGCCCGGGGAGGCCTGCGGCCGCCCCGGGCACGTGGGGGATCAGACGAGCGCGAGGCTGATCTGGTCGTTGAAGATCACCCAGTGCTGGCCCTTGTCGTTGGTGTCACACGGCTTGGTGGAGACGTTGGGCGTCCCCCAGGCGTTGGCGAAGCAGTAGGCCGGGGCGAAGTTGAGGGAGATCGTCTGCCCCGAGACGTTCCAGTACTGCCCCTGGTCGTTGGGGTTGCACGGCTTCGTGGAGACGTCCGCGGCCCCCCAGGTGTTGGCCAGACAGTAGCCGCGCGCGCCGGCCAGGGAGATCTGGTGGCCCGAGAGGACCCAGTGCTGGCCCTGGTCGGCGCTGTCGCACGGCTTCGAGGAGAGGTTCGGGGTCCCCCAGGCGTTGGCGAGGCAGTACCGGCCGGGCACCCGCGCGCTCTGCTGGGCGGCGCTCGCCGCCCCGGCCTGACCGGTCGGCAGGAGGGCGGCGGTCACGGCCAGGGCGGTCAGGGCGAGGGTCTGGCGGAGGGCGATTCGCATGATGCCGATTCCATTCTCGAAGCAGGCCGGAGCGATTTACGCCACGGCCTGAAATCGGGGTCAATTCGGCCTGGATCCAGGCGCAGGCAAATTAGTACCAGCGGTCGCGGGACGGTAAATAATCACGCCCGGCCCATTCACTCGAATCAGGTAGTACCTGGATGATCCGATGATCTTCGACGGGGAAAATACCTGGTGGATGCAGCTGAGAAGCAGACAGCGCAAGCGTCGCGGGGTGAACTCCACCCGAATCCGGGCAGCTCGGCGAATTCAAGCCAGGGCGGGCTTGAATTCCAAATACGCCATCCGCCGCGATGTCCGGGCTGCGGAAACGTTCCGGAAAGTTGATATCGCGGCGCATGCGTGTGCGGAATGCTGGCGGAATTCGGCCGGTACGGTCGGGCGCCGGGCCGTCAGCGCCCGAGCGCGTCCCGGACGGTGAGTCCGTGGTGGACGCGCAGGCGGCGCATCTCCCACCAGGACAGGGCCGTGACCGTGACGGGGGCGCCGAGGATGAAGGCCGCCCGGACGGCGGGGGGCACCTGGGGGTAGGCGCCCGTCACCACGTCCGACAGGGCCATCTCCCACACCAGGACGCCGGCGAGGACCGGCGGCACCACCTCGTGGATGTCGGCGGTGCGGAAGACGTGGACGAGGGAGAGTCCGATGCCGTAGAGCGCGAAGCCGACGGACCACAGGCACAGCACCGCGATGACGATCTTCCCGGGCAGCCCGACGGCCTCGCGGAACCCCGCCAGTTCCGGGGCCATCGCGAGCGCGGACGTGCCCATGGACGCCATCACGGCGAGGACCGCGCCGAGCGGGCGCAGGGCCCGGCGCAGGTAGACGCGGCGCAGGGGGCCCTTCGCGGCGGCCACGAAGGCGCCCACCACCAGGGGCAGGGTGCAGACCAGCACCAGGACGCTGGACCAGCTCTGGTCGAGCCGGTCGTCCGCCGCCGCCTTGACGTCGGCGGCGCTGACGGCCGCCTTGTAGGCGACCGTGAGCCCCACCCAGGCGGCCAGCCCCAGTCCGGTGCGCCAGAGTTGGAGCCTGCGGACCTGCCCGTCGTGCACGATGCCCGGGCGGGAGGGACGGAAGGTCCGCTGGGCGGCGTAGAACGGGTTGCGGATCCCGCGCAGCACCTTCCGGCCCCGGGAGGGCTCGACGGCCACCGGCGGGAGCGGCGGCGGATACGGCCCGTACGGGTTTCCCTGCGGCGGCAGTTGGGGGTACGCGTAGCCCTGCGGCGGGCCCGGGTGGGGGTATCCCGGCGGCGGGGCCTGGTACGGGTACGCCTGCGGCGGGGCCTGCCGGGGATAGCCCTGTGGCGGAGCCGGGTGGGGGTATCCCGGCGGCGGGCCCGGGTGCGGATGCCCCTGTGGCGGGGCCTGGTACGGGTTCCCGGGCGGCGGGCCGCCCGTGCCGTCCGCCGGACCGCCGTACCCGCCCCCGCCGTACCCGCTCACCGGCACCCCTCCGTCCCGCCGCACCCGCCCCGGCCCCGTCGATGGCAGGCATCGTAATCGGCCGGAGGCGGCCGGGCCGCCGGCCGGCGGAGGGGCGCCTCCGCGCCTCAAGCCGCCGCCGGGGTCGCCGGGGCCGCGGGGGCGCGGCGCGACAGCGCGTCGGAGGCCTTGGCCGTGGCGTACAGGGAGACGGCGAGGGCGAGGGCCATGGCCGCTCCGGCGGCGAAGAGGCTGCCGGAGGACACCGCCTTCGCACTGCCCGCCTCGGCCCGGGCGGAGCCCGAGATGAACGGTACGACCGCCAGCACCGCGAGACCGAGGACCACCTCGCCCCAGACCACCAACGGGAAGTGACGCAGGGTCAGGTGCCGCAGGGAGGCGGTGTCGTCGGCGCGGCGGACCCGCGCGATACGGGGCATGAGCCAGAACTGGTTGAAGGCGCCGGCGATGACGAGGCCGAGGACGAGGAGGACCTTCACGAGCAGGGCGATGCCGTAACCGGTGGTCCACAGCTGGGAGACCGCGCCGACGTGCTTCCAGCTGAGCCAGAGCCCGGAGAGGAGGACCGCGCCGACGCAGACCATGGCGACCAGGCTGAACCGGCGCCACACGTCGGCCCACAGCGCGCCGGCGCCGTCGCCGAGACGGCCTCGGGTGCCCGCGAGGGCGACGAGGAGGGCGAGGCCGCCGAGCCAGACGGTGCCGGAGATGATGTGGACCTGGTTCAGGAGCAGGTCGAGCCAGCGGTCGAGATCGGCCGGGGCGGTGGCGGGGACGGCGCCGATCAGGGTGACGGCGAGGGCCGCCGGAAGCGCCGGGAGGGCGATGCGGTCCACGTGCCGCCGTACGGGCGGGGCGAACAGGGAGAGCAGCGCCGCCGCCGTGGCGAGGAGGACCAGGTTCTGCACGATGTAGACGTCACCCTGGGCGATCCAGGCCCCCTTGGCGGCGGGGGCGCGCAGGAAGTCCAGGATCGCGCCCGGGGCGAGCGCGTCGCCGAAGGCCATGCCCTTCCCGGCGCGGGCCACGCGGCCGGCCAGCTGGAAGTAGCCCGCGAGCAGCAGCACCAGTCCCGCCCAGGCCAGGAAGGCCGCCGATCTGGATCTCAGGACCGCGGCGTCCCCCGGGTCCCCCGCCTGCCGGGCGCTCCTGAGGGAGGGTCGCACGGTGGTGGCGTAGGTGACGGTGGCACCGATGGCGCCGCTCAGGCCGACGAAGTAACCGGTCTTGGTGAGGACCCGCCAGGTGGGGGGCGTGGTGTATCCGGCCGTGTCGGCGGCCAACAGGAGGCTGTTCATAAGGGGAGCCTAGCCTTACTTAGGTGACCCTACCCTTACTCTTTTACATCCGATTGTTCTACCTTCATCAATCCGTGACGCACCGTCCGCCACGCGGACGGGAGGCCGGACCGCCCGCCGGGGCGCTATGTCCGGATCGCAAAGATATTCTGGGAAATGTGATCGAGTCAGGACGGCTGCGGCCCCGTCTGCGCTACGGCCGCGGGTGGCTCGTGCGGCTGTCTCCGGTCTTCCTCACCATCGTGATCGCCGCCCTGGCCTACGCCACTCCCCCGGAGCTGGCGTTCAGCCGCCTCCTGCCCGCCGCCCCGGCCCTGGCCGCCGCCATGTGGCCGGTCCTGCCCACCGTCCTGCTCGGGACGGTCTGCCTCATCCTGATGATCGGCCTCAGCCTGGTCTTCCCCGACCTCGGGACGTGGTGGACGGCCGCCGGGATCATCGCGGTCACCGTGGCCGCCGCGTACGGCAGCCACCTCCGGCTGCAGCGCGAGCGCACCCTCCTCCAGGTCAGGCTCGTCGCCGAGGCGGCGCAGCAGGTGGTGCTGAGCCCGCTGCCGCGCCGCCTCGGGAACATCGAGATCGAGTCGCTGTACCTGGCGGCCGCCGCGGAGGCCCGCATCGGCGGGGACTTCTACGAGGTCGTCGACACCCGGTTCGGGGTCAGGCTGCTCATCGGCGACGTGCGGGGCAAGGGCCTGCCGGCCGTCGGGGCCGCCGCCGCCATCGTCAACGCCTTCCGGGAGGCGGCGTACGACGAGAGCGACCTGGTCGACGTCGCGCGCAGACTGGACGCCAGCAGCACCCGGTACAACGCCGCCTTCTCCCCCGACGGGTCCTTGGAGCGCTTCGCCACCGCCCTCCTCGCCGAGATCCCGCACGAGGGCCGCCGCATCGACATCCTCAACTGCGGGCACCCCCCGCCGATGCTCCTGAACCACGGGGACCTGTGCGTCCTCGAATCCGCCGCCCCCTCACCCCTGCTCAGCCTCGCGGAGCTGATCGGCGACCACTACACCGTCGACACCTTCGACTTCGCCCCCGGCGACCTCCTGCTCCTCTACACCGACGGGATCGCCGAGACCCGCGCCCGCGACGGCGCGTTCTTCCCGCTGGCCGCCTGGATGCGCCGCCGGCCGCCGACGCCGCCCCGCGAGCTGCTCACGGCCCTGCACCACGACCTCCTGCGGCACAGCAGGGGACGCCTCGACGACGACATCGCCGCCCTCGCCGTGCGCCTGGGCGAGCCCCGGGGCACCGAACCCGCCTGACCGCCCGCCCCCGCCGGCCTTCAAGGGCCGGGCAACTTTTCCCCGTGACGCTCATTGATCCTGCGCGAACCCTTCCGGAGCGATGCGACATGTGCAATTTTACATGTCACATGTCAACAGCCCGTGTCCCCACACGTGGCCACGAAGGCCCCGGAGGCCCCCACAGATGCATCCCTTCCGGATACCGAAGGGCGGCGCGCGCAGACTTCCCGCGCTCGGCGCCGCCGTCTTCATCGCGCTCGGCCTGTTCACGCCGCCGAGCCAGGCCGCCTCCGGCGCGGCCGCCCCGGCCGGTCCGCGGGCCCACGGCGCCACGGCCCCGGCGCCCAGGTCGATCCCGGTCCCCCGGTCGCCCGACGCCCTGCGCAGCAGCTCCCGCTGGCACGTCTCCTCGCAGGACGCCGCCGCGGAGAGCGCCCCGCCCCCGGCCCCCGCCGTCAAGCCCGTCACCACCAACAAGGCCGAGCGGCAGTCCGCGGCCGCCGCGGACCCGTGCGGCGACCTCTCCGGCCTCGTCAACGCCACCGGCGCCGCCCTGGTCCAGCAGCTCAAGGCCCTCCCGCAGATCACCTGTACGTACCCCCTGTTCAACCTCACGGGGGACGACGCGCGCAAGGCCTTCCGCGAACCCCAGATGGTGACCGTCGCCAACGCGCTGCGCGACGCCTCCGCCGGCTACACCGGCGACAACCGGGCCGCCGTCGGGCAGCTGGTGCTGTTCCTGCGCGCCGGCTACTACGTGCAGGACAACAACGCGGGCACCGTCGGCGCCTACGGCCCGGCTCTGGACACCGCCGCCCGCGGCGCGCTGGACGCCTTCTTCGCCTCCCCGCGCAGCAAGGACGTCACCGACGCCAACGGCGCGATCCTCAACGAGGTCGTCACGCTGATCGACAGCACCCACACGGCCGGCCGCTACGCCGGCGTGGTCAAGTGGATGCTCGGCGGCTACGACGGAACCTGGCCGGCGCAGATGGACCTCGCCATGCAGCACGTGGAGTGGGTCGTCCAGAACGGCTTCAAGGCCAAGGACGACGACCGCGGCTGGCGGGCCGCCCTCAAGGCCGACCCCTCGGTCCTCGACACCTGGGCCGGCTTCATCACCCGCAACGGCGCCCAGCTCAACCGCCTCGACGTGGTCAGCAACGTGGGCCGCTACCTCGGCTACGCCCTGGACGTCCCCGAGCTCAAGGACCGGGTCCGGCCGCTGCTCAAGGACCTGATCAACCGCTACCCGAACGTCGGCCCCACCGCCCCGATCACGATGAACCTGGGCTGGTACACGCGCCAGTACGACAAGGGCAACTGCGCGGCCTACGCCATCTGCGACCTGGGCGCCCGCGTCCTGCCGTCCGTGCTGCCGATCCAGCACACCTGCACCCCGGGCCTGAAGATCCGCGCCCAGGACATGTCCCCCGGCCAGCTGGAGAGCACCTGCACCAGCCTGGTCAACCAGGACGCCTACTTCCACCGGATCATCGGCGACAAGGGGGCGCTCCCCGGCGACCTGAACACCAACCTGGAGGTGGTCGTCTTCGACGACTACTCCCAGTACGCACTGTACGCCTGGGCCATCTACGACATCGACGTCGACAACGGCGGCATGTACGAGGAGGGCAACCCCTCCGCCCCCGGCAACCAGGCGCGCTTCATCGCCCACGAGGCCGACTGGCTGCGCCCCTCGTTCCAGATCTGGAACCTCAACCACGAGTACACCCACTACCTCGACGGCCGCTACGACATGGCGGGCGACTTCGAGGCCGGTATGACCACGCCGACCATCTGGTGGGTCGAGGGCATCGCGGAGAACATCTCGTTCGGCTACCGCGACCAGGTCAACACCGACGCGATCGCCGAGGCCGGGAAGCAGACCTACAAGCTCAGCGAGCTGTTCGACACGGTCTACGGCCAGGACCCGGACCCCACGGTCACCTCGAACCGCGTCTACCGCTGGGGCTTCCTCGCGGTCCGCTACATGCTCCAGCAGCACCGGGCCGACATGGACACCGTGCTCGGCAAGTACCGCGCCGGCGACTGGAACGGCGCCCGCGCCTTCCTCAAGCAGACCATCGGCACGAGCTACGACGCCGGCTTCGCCGCCTGGCTGACGAGCACCTGCGCCACCGACGGCTGCGGCCCGCTGCCGCAGGCCCCCGCCACCGCGCTCTGCACCGGCGCCGACGTCCGCCAGTTCGACGCGAACTGCCGCCGGGAGGGTCTCGCGGCCGCCGCCGGCAACTACAGCTACCACTTCGTGTACCTGCCGGCCGGAGTCAAGCAGCTGACCGTCACCAGCGCCGGCGGCACCGGCAACGCCGACCTGTACTACAACGGCGCCACCTGGGCCACCACGAGCGCCTACCAGGCCAAGTCCGCGGGCGCCGGCAACGGCGAGACCCTGACGATCGACAACCCGCCCTCCGGCTGGGTCTACTTCAGCCTCGCCGCCGCACAGGACTTCAGCGGCGTGAGCCTGTCCACGCAGACCCGGTGAACCCGTGGCGCCGGGGCCGGTCCGGCCCCGG
>NZ_JBFBGN010000071.1:0-36029 GCF_040684675.1 Streptomyces sp. NPDC089915
GGGCGCGTGCGGGCTCAGGACCGGCACGGCGAGAGGTGGGGGATAGATGCTGCTGGCTGACGTGCGGACGGCAGCTCCGCGGGACGCTGCGGCGACCCTGCGTCGAACGGGAGGGGCCCGGATCGACAGCTCGCGGAAAATTCTTCGGGGAATTTTCCGGAGGGGCCACCGGGCCGCCCGCCGTCCGGGCCGCGGGGGCCCGGGAGGCGGCGGTCAGGCGCACCAGAAGAACATCGTGTCCTGGCGGGGGCGGCGGTCCTCGTCGGTGGACGCCCATTCCTCGGCCTCGAAGCGGACGGCCTTGAGGAAGGCCTCGACGGTCTCGCGCACCTCCGGGTCCACCCGGTCCAGGACCGCTTCGTGCGCGGCGGTGAACTCGGCGGCCAGCTCGGTCGGGAAGGTCCCCATCCAGGGGGTGGTGTCCCCGGCGGGGGGCAGCCGCACGGGCGGCCCGGACATGAGGATCTGGGAAATGGCCAGCCGGGCCGGGAGCCCGGCGCGCGACAGTTCCTCGTCGACCGTCCAGAACCAGGACTGGCGCCGCCAGTCCCCGAGGTCGTGGGGGTCCGAGAAGTGCGGGGCGATCAGCGCGTGCAGGGCGTGGTGGTAGCCGGGGCCCTGGGCCGCGCTGACGGTGCCGTCGAGCAGTTCCTCCAGGGCCTGGGCCACGGAGACGTCGAGGTCGATGCCCTGGGCGTGCAGCCGTCCGTCCACGGTCCGGCACCGCTCGCGGACGACGGCGAGCGTCCGCTCCTGCTCGGGCGTGCGTTCCACGGCGGTGAGCAGCCTCATCGCTTCGCGCATGCTGCCGGTGCTCATCACAAGGTGACCCACGGTCACTTCCTTCCCGAGGCGATGCCCCATGTTCTCCGAACCGGGCCGTTCCGGCGCCACCGGCGCCGCCGACGGCTACCGGCTGTCCCCCGACCAGTCCCAGCGGGCCGGGTCCGCGGCGCGCCTGCGGTAGTGGGCGCGGCCGCCCGGCCCGTAGCGGCCTATCTCGGTGGGGAGGCGGGCCTCCTCCGCCAGCCGGGCGGGGCTCCAGCCGGTGACGTCGAGCAGCAGCCCGTCGAGCGGGCCGCCGACGAGCTCGCCGTAGGAGCGGCCGGGGCGCGGGCCCGGGTCGGGATCGTCGTGGTCGGCGCCGTAGACCCGGCGGCGCGGTGTGCTGAGGTCCATGCGCCCAGGATCACAGGGACCACTGACAACGGGCCTAGGGTGGCCGGAGCACACGTACGAGCCGAGGAGCGCACCACCCATGACCCGTGGGGTACACCGGCCCCTGGAGGACCGGGAATTCGACTTCATCACCGGGATGGCGGAGGGGACCCCGGTCCTGGCCTATTTCACCGGTGCCTGGCCGAAGGCCGTCGAGCCCTCCCGGGCGATGGACGCCGTCGTGGCGGAGCTGGCGCGGGAGTACGGCGCCCGGCTGACGGCGGTCCGCACGGACATCACCCGCTGCCCGGCCGCGACCCGCCGCTACGGGGTGACGGGCGCCCCGGCCGTGGTCCTGCTGCGTTCGGGCGAGGCGGTGGCCTCCCACGCCGGCCCGATGACGGCGCAGGAGCTGCGCGGGCTCCTGGAGGAGGCGGGGGTCTAGGGCTGCCGAAGGTCCTACGGGTGAACTCGGGCAGGCTGGCCGAAAGTGGCATAGGTAGGATAGGTGCCTGAGGCATGTAATGGAGTCCGGCAAGACGGAACCATCCCTTGCGAGGTGTTGTTCTCCATGTCCGAAACCCTGCCCGCAGCCCTGCCCGACGCCGTGGCCTTCCCGCAGGACCGCAGCTGCCCCTACCACCCGCCGGCCGCCTACCAGCCCCTGCGGGACACCCGGCCGCTGACCCGGGTCACGCTCTTCGACGGCCGTTCCGTGTGGATGGTGACCGGCCACGCCGAGGCGCGTGCCCTGCTCGCCGACGGACGGCTGTCCACCGACCGGACCCACGAGGCCTTCCCCCTGCCCAGCCCCCGGTTCAGGGGGATCAGCAGGCAGCGCACCGCGCTCCTCGGCGAGGACGACCCCGTGCACAACACCCAGCGCCGGATGCTGATCCCCAGCTTCTCGGTCAAGCGGGCGGCCGCCCTGCGGCCCCGGATCCAGGAGACCGTGGACCGGCTGCTCGACGAGATGACGGCGAAGGGCACGCGCGCCGAGCTGGTCAGCGCCTTCGCCCTGCCGGTGCCGTCCATGGTGATCTGCGCGCTGCTCGGGGTCCCCTACGAGGACCACGAGTTCTTCGAGGCCCAGTCCCGCAGGCTGCTGCGCGGCCCCGCTCCCGCCGACGTCGACGACGCCCGCAAGCGGCTTCAGGACTATCTGCGGGACCTGATCCTGCGCAAGCGCGCCGAGCCCGGCGAGGGCCTGCTCGACGAGTTGATCGAGACCCGGCTGGAGACCGGCGAGACCGATGTGGACGAGCTGGTCTCGCTGGCCGCGATCCTGCTGATCGCCGGGCACGAGACCACCGCCAACATGATCTCGCTGGGCACCTTCACCCTGCTGCGCCACCCCGAGCAGCTCGCGGAGCTGCGGGCCGACCCCTCGCTGCTGTCGGGGGCGGTGGAGGAGCTGATGCGGTTCCTGTCGATCGCGGACGCGATGCTGCGGTTCGCCACGGAGGAGATCGAGGTCGGCGGGGTCGTGATCCGGCCGGGCGACGGGGTGGTCTTCTCCACCTCGGTGATCAACCGCGACGAGGCCGTGTTCCAGCACCCCGACGTGCTCGACTGGCACCGCTCGGCCAACCGCCACCTGGCCTTCGGCTTCGGCATCCACCAGTGCCTGGGCCAGAACCTGGCCCGGGCCGAGATGGAGATCGCCCTGGGCACCCTGTTCGACCGGCTGCCGGGCCTGCGCCTGGACGCCGATCCGGACACGATCCCGTTCAAGCCCGGGGACACCGTCCAGGGCATGATCGAACTGCCGGTGACGTGGTGAGCGGCGTGCGGATCTCCGTGGACCGGGACGTGTGCATCGGCGCGGGCCAGTGCGTACTGGCCGCCCCGGAGGTCTTCACCCAGGACGACGACGGGCTCAGCGAGGTGCTGCCCGGCCGTGAGGACGGGCACGGCAGCGCGATGGTCCGGGAGGCGGCGCGCGCCTGCCCGGTCTCGGCGATCACCGTCCGGGAGGCGGCGCGGGCCCCGGAGTGACACCGCTGCCCCCGCCGGCCGGGCCGGCGGGGGCAGCGGTCACGCACGGGGAGCGCGGGGTGCGGTCAGAGCGGCCGCACCATCTCCGCCTGGGGGCCCTTGGTCCCCTGCGTGACCTCGTATTCGACCTGGGCGTTCTCGTCGAGCGACTTGTAGCCCTGCGCCTGAATGGCGGAGAAGTGCACGAACACGTCGGGGCCGCCGCCGTCCTGCTGGATGAACCCGAACCCCTTTTCCGCGTTGAACCACTTCACGGTGCCAGTTGCCATCGGTACTGATCCTCACTCGACGTTCCGCTCGGGCCGCCTGCGCGGCCGTCTCGATCCTGCCCACCCGTCCCGCGGAACACACTCCGGGCGCGGCCAACCGGGGGTGGATCGAACTCCTGCCCGCCACCCCGCGTGCCAGAGGGTGGAACGGCACCTTTCACGAGGCGAAGGGGACGGACATGAGCGGGTTGACCACCTTCCGGGTACCCGACCGGGTGACCGGGAGCGCGCAGGACGTGGTGCTCGGCCGGGCCATGGTCGGCGCCTGGCAGCGGGACGGCATCTTCCAGATCGAGGCGGACGCCGGGCAGCGGGCCCTCACCGGGGCGGCACTGGCGGCGAGCCGGCGCTTCTTCGCCCTGCCCCCGGACGTCAAGGCGGCCTGCCTCGACGACCGCTCGTACAGCGGGTACACCGCCTCCGGCGAGGAGGTCACGGCGGGCGAGCGGGACTCCTCGGAGATCTTCACCATCACCCCCGACCTCCCCGGCGGCGACGACCGCCCCTGCCACGGACCGGTCCCCTGGCCCGACCGGGACTACCGCACCGCGATGCGGGCCTTCCTGGCCGGGGCCGGCTCGCTCGGGGACCGGCTGCTGCCGCTCGTGGCCCTCGGACTGGGCCTGGACACCACCGCCGCAGCCCGGCTCTCGGGGCTGACCCGGGGCGGCTGGCACCACATGCGGGTCCTGCGCTTCCCGGCCGCCTCCCGCACCGGCGAACGGGGGATCGGCGCGCACACCGACTACGGGCTCCTGGTGATCGCGGCACAGGACGACACGGGCGGACTGTACGTGCGGCCCCCGGTCCCCGGTGAGCGGCGGCCGCGCAACTGGCTGCCGGACGAGAGCAGCGCGGGATTCGCCCAGGACGCCCCCGGCTGGACGTACGTGGCCCCGGTGCCGGACGTCCTCACCGTGTTCCCGGGGGACATCCTGCAGTTCCTGACGGGCGGCGCCCTGCTGTCCACCCCGCACCGGGTGCGGCTCGCCGACCGGGAGCGCTACGCGCTGGCCTACTTCCACGAGCCGAGCTTCGACTCCGTGATCCGCCCGCTGGCCCCGTCCCCCGGGGAGACGACCGTGATCCACTACGGGGAGCACTTCACCCGGATGTTCATGCGCTGCTACCCGCGACGGGCGACCACCCTGCGCATCCGCGAGCGCGGGCTGCTGCGGCGGCTCCCCCGGGCGGCCCACTGGTAAAATGGCCCGAAGACTTCAGGCGCGGGGCGCTTTCGCCCGGTGCGGACGCGTACGACGAGCCGGGGACCGTACCGAGGGGTACGGACCCCGGCTCGTCGCCGTTGCGGACCCCGTTCCCCCGCGCGCTCGGTTCCCCTCACGGAAGGTTCTGCATGAAGAACCCGTCAGCTCACGGGCGTTTCGGCATCAAGGCCGCGACGTCGGCAGGATCCCGGCCCAAGGGCGGTGGCGGCGCCGGCAAGGCCCCGCGGACCCTGGGCCCGCAGGGCGAGTTCGCCATGCCCCGGACGACCACCCCGGCCCTGCCGCCGGCGGCCTCGTTCGACGAACTCGGACTGCCGCCTGAGCTGGTGAAGACCCTCGCCGACCAGCAGGTGCGGGAGCCGTTCCCGATCCAGGCGGCCACGCTGCCGAACTCCCTCGCGGGCCGCGACATCCTCGGCCGGGGCCGCACCGGCTCCGGCAAGACCCTCGCCTTCGGCCTGGCCCTGCTGGCCCGCACCGCCGGCCGGCAGGCGGACCCGAAGCGGCCGCTCGCGCTGGTCCTCGTCCCGACCCGCGAGCTGGCGCAGCAGGTCACCGAGGCGCTGGCCCCCTACGCCCAGGCCCTGCGGCTGCGCATGGCCACCGTCGTCGGCGGGCTGTCGATCGGCCGCCAGACCGGGGCGCTGCGCACCGGCGCCGAGATCGTGGTGGCCACCCCGGGCCGGCTGAGCGACCTGGTCAAGCGGCGCGACGTGCACCTGGAGCGGGTGCGGATCACCGTGCTGGACGAGGCCGACCAGATGTGCGACATGGGGTTCATGCCGCAGGTCACCGAGCTCCTGGACCAGGTCCACCACGACGGGCAGCACATGCTGTTCTCGGCCACCCTGGACCGCAACGTCGACCAGCTCGTGCGCCGCTACCTCAAGGACCCGGTGTCGCACTCCGTGGACCCGCAGTCGGCCTCGGTGGGCACGATGGACCACCACGTGCTGCACGTCCACGCCGCGGACAAGGTCTCGGCCGCCACCGAGATCGCCGCCCGCGAGGGCCGGGTGATCATGTTCCTGGACACCAAGCACGGCGTCGACCAGTTCGTGAAGCACCTGCGGGCCATGGGCGTACGGGCGGAGGGGCTGCACAGCGGGAAGTCCCAGCCGCAGCGCACGAAGACCCTCGGGCAGTTCAAGGACGGGCAGCTGACGGTCCTGGTCGCGACGAACGTCGCCGCGCGCGGCATCCACATCGACGACCTCGACCTCGTGGTCAACGTGGACCCGCCGGCCGACAGCAAGGACTACCTGCACCGCGGCGGGCGCACGGCCCGTGCGGGCGAGTCCGGCAAGGTCGTCACCCTGGTCACCCCCAACCAGCGCCGCGACATGGTCCGGCTGATGGCCGACGCGAAGATCCGGCCGACCATCACCCAGGTGCGCTCCGGCGAGGCGGCGCTGAGCCGGATCACCGGTGCGCGCAAGCCCTCCGGGGTCCCGCTGTCGGGGGCGCTGCCGACCGACGCCAAGGGCCGGCCGAGCGGCACCGAGCTGGGCTTCCGCGGGCTCGGCACCCGGCCGGGCCGGACCGGCCGGGGCAAGGAGTCCCGCAAGACGATCGAGGCCCGCCAGGCCGCCGAGGCCCGCCGCGCGGCCCGGGTCCGCAAGGGGCTCTGACACCGCCGGCCCGCCGGCGGTGCACGGCCGCCCGCCGCGCGGGCCGTCGGCGGCGGGCCGTCGGCGGCGGCGTGGTACGGCCCGGGGTGTCCGGCCCTGACCTGCCGGGCACCCCGGAGGCTCAGCCCCGGCGGCGCCGGGCGGTGACGATCGCCCGGGTGAGCACCGGCGGGAGCAGGTCCTTGGCCACCGCGCGCCAGGCGGCGCCCGGCGCCGGCCGGGGAGCGGGCTTCGGAGCGGGCGGCGCCGCCGGGGCGGCCGGCTCGGCCGGGGATTGCAGCGGCTGGGGGGCGGACGGGGCGGCCACGCCGTGGTCGCCGATGCGCACCAGGGGGTGGCCGCAGACCGTGTCCACGCCGTGCCACAGGCCGGCGCGGCCGTCCAGCCAGCCGAGCAGCGCCTTCTGGTGGGGTTCGGGGTCGTCCCAGGTCGCGTAGAGCTTCGAGGCGGACACGGCGATCACCCGCAGTCCGCCGACGGCCACCGCCTCCCAGACGGCGGCCGCGACGCCGGGGCAGTGTTCGGAGCGGTAGTCGTCGAAGACCACGACGGCCCCGGGGGCGGCGACCGCCTTCGAGGAGGCGATGTCCGCGACCACGTGCTCGTGCAGGTGGGAGGCGTCGATGTGGACGAAGCGGCAGCTGCCGTGGCGGACCCGGTCGGGCACGACCGAGGTCGGGGCCTGTATGACGGTCGGCAACTCCTCGTGGAACGCGAGGTAGTTGGCCTCGAACCCGCGCCGGGTCAGGGTGGGGTAGGACTCCCGCACCTCTTCGAGGTTGTCGCCGTCGGGCGCGGGCGAGTCGAAGAGGTCGACGACGGTGAACTCCTCGCCCTCCCGAAGGTACTTCGCGAGGAAGATCGCGCTCTTGCCCATGAAGGCGCCCAGTTCGAGGAGGTCCCCCTTGGCCTCTCCGGTGTCGTTCTGGCGGGCCAGGAACCAGTCGAAGAGCACCTGGTCATAAGCCGAGAACCAGCCCTTGACCTCGTCGAACGACCGGGGTGCGGGTGGTGCGGGCTCAATGTCCGGGGTGGTGACGGGAGCCTGAGAAACGTGCGACACGGAGAGTCATCCTCCAGCGGGAACGGCATCGGTCCAACACTGACACCCGGCCGGGTAAAGGAGACCTTAAACCCCCGAACAGCCGTATGGCGAGCAATCCGGTTTACTGATCGTTCCGTTCAGAGGGCGGCGCGCCGGTCCAGCCGCCGGGCCGCGGCGGTGCGTACGCGGCGGGTCCGGGCGGAGGCGGCCAGCAGGGCCAGCGCCTCGTCGGAGGCGGGCGACAGCACGGCCGTGCGCTGGCACCAGTCGGAGGCGGCCTCCAGCTCGGCCGCAGACCAACTCCCGCCGCCCGCTATGGCCTTGAGCAGGGTCCACTCGCGCAGCCGGCGGGCCGGGAACGCGTGGCCCTCCAGTGCGGAGTGCAGCGCGCGGGCCCATTCGCGGAACCCGGCGTCGGTCGACAGCCGCACGGCGCGGCGGTCGAGGTGGGTGACCACGGCGCTCTGCGCCATCACCGGGTCGGGGTCGCGCAGGACGGCGGCCACCGCCCCGGCCTCGCCCGCCACCCCGGCCGCCCCGGCGGCGGCGAGCCGGTCGAGGTGGCGGGCGTAGCGCCAGCGGTCCGGGGCGGGGACGGCCTGCGGCCGCCCGGCGGGCTCCCGGTGCTCCGCCGGTGCCGGCCGCGCGGCCGGCGTCCGCGGGGCGCCTCCCGGCGTCCCGCCCGTCTGTGTCTCGCTGGTCCCCATGCCCTCCATTCCACACGACGGGCCCGGCCGCGCGCGGGGCGGGGTCCGCTCCCGGCGGCGCCGTCCGGGCCCGTGGCGCCCCGGCTTCAGACCTGCTCGAAGTGGAAGGCCTTGATGAAGCAGTCCCGGGGCTGGCCGATGGCGAAGAACACGCAGTCGACGAGCGACTGGGCCGTGAGGGGGTCCTTCGCGGTGCGCGGGGCGTCCTCCCAGGCCGGCGACAGCGGGTCGTGGTTGTCGAAGTCCGGCGGGTAGAGGGAGATCACCCGCACGCCCCGGCCGCGCAGCCGCCGGGAGAGCGTCTCGGTGAAGCCGGCCTGGGCGCTCTTGGCCGCGTAGAAGGCGTCGTGGGCGTCGGAGCGGTGGTTGCCGTGCTCGCCGCAGGTGGAGACCATGGTGACGATGTCCGGCCGGTCCGACTCCAGGAGCAGCGGCAGGAAGGCCTTGGTGACGAGGACGGTGCCGGTGGCGCCGGAGGCGAGGGTCTCGACGACGTCCTCGTCGGAGGCGGAGAGCAGGTCCGGGCCGTGCTGGTAGCGGGCGCCGTTGTTGACCAGGACGTCGATGTGCCCGCTGAGGGCGGCCACGGCGGCGGCGAAGGCGCGTACCGACGCCGGGTCGGTGAGGTCGCAGGCGTGGGCGTGGACCCGGGCGGGGTCGTGGCCCTGCTTGATGATCTCCTCTCGGACGCGGGCGGCGGCTTCGGTGGTACGGGCGGAGAGGTGCACCTCCGCACCCCGCGCGGCGAAGCTCAGGGCCAGGGTCCGGCCGAAGTCCCGCCCCGCCGCGGTGATGACGACACGCTGGTGTTCGAGGGCCATGTCAACGCTCCTGGTGTGTGGTGGATACACATGGTCGCAGGCGTCGATCATGGAACTCCCGGCCCCCGGCCCGGTCCGTCACCTCCGGGGGCGGCCGCACGGACCGCACCGGGGGCCGGCGTGGGGGCCGGTCACCAGCGCAGGCCCTGCTCGGGGAGCTCGGTGGGCGGGGTGCGGGGCGGGACGGGGAGGCCGAGCTGGGTGCGGGCCGCGTGGACCGCCGCGACCTCCTGGAGCCCCGCCGGCCCCCAGTCGCTGAGCTCCCGCACCTGCTCCGGGGTGGCCAGCAGCCGGGCGTACGCCGGGTCGCCGGCGGGGGCGAGGCCGGTGAGGCGGGCGGCCGTGCGGGCCAGGGCGGCCCGGTCGGCGTACCGGTAGCCGAGCGGCAGCGCGGCCACGGCGGGCTCCGCCTTCGGGGCGGGCAGGTGCGCGGCGCCGGTGGCGCGGGCGACGAGCAGCAGGACCCGGCCGTCGGGGGCGAAGAGCCAGCCGGAGTGTCCGCGTACCGGAAGGTGCGCGGGGACGGGGCCGGGGTGCCAGGTGCCGTGCTGCGGGACGCGGCGGGTGCGCAGGACCCCGAGCCGGTCCAGGGCGGTGGGGGTGGTGGGGCGGCCGTCCTCCAGCAGGGCGGGCCCGGAGCCGTTGATCCGGGCCCGGAGGGCGGCCAAGGTGCGGCGGGCGTCGCCCGGCTCCATCAGGGCGGCCAGGTCCCCGGGCTCGGCGAAGTCGATGCCGGTGACCTCCTGGGCGGGCAGCCGGACGGACGCGATCCGGTCGGGGCTCCAGGTGCCGCCGTCGTACACGTGCAGGATCTCGCCGGGGAAGCGCGTCTCGGGCGGGAATCCGGAGGTGCCGGCGGGGATCCAGTCCACGGCGAGCCCGCGCGGGTAGCGCCCCTCGACCCCCAGCTCCTCGCGGACCTCGCGGGCTGCGGCCGCCGCGGGGGACTCCCCCGCGTCCACCGCGCCGCCGGGCAGCAGCCGGTCGGGGCGGTAGTCGACGCTCTGGACGAGGACCCGCCCGTCGGCGTCGGTGACGAGGACGACCGCTCCGGTCCAGAGGGCGGCGCGCGAGGCCCCGTATTCCGCCGGGGTCATCCAGGTGCCCTTCCGTCCCGGGTCGTCGGTCAGCTGGGGCATGGGCACTCCGTTCACCGTGGGTGGGTCCGCCGCCTGTGCAACAGCGGGCGCGACCGTCGGGTTACGGCGCTCGGCGGGTGGTCGGAACCGGCCCCGCTTTACCACCCGCATACCTTCCCGGCCTCCTTATTGCCCGATTATGTCGATCTTGATACGGTCCGTCGTGCGGGCTGGCGACGTGAAAGTCGCTGGTCCGACCACGTATGCGGCCCCGCACTCACCCGTCCGTGTGAGCGGGGGCGCCGGGCGGTGCTCCGGTACGGCAGGGTGGGCGGATGCCGTCGCGCCTCTCCCT
This sequence comes from Streptomyces sp. NPDC089915, assembly GCF_040684675.1. NCBI lineage: Bacteria > Bacillati > Actinomycetota > Actinomycetes > Kitasatosporales > Streptomycetaceae > Streptomyces > Streptomyces sp. NPDC089915. The sequence continues at coordinate 10,293 of NZ_JBFBGN010000071.1, forward strand.
CCCGCTCTGGGTCCCCGTCCTCATGCTGGTCGCCGGGTGTGTGACCGTTCGGCCGCCGGCGCCCGTCGAGGCTCCCCGTCCGGAGCCCGCGGCGGCCCGGACGGCCTGGACGCCCCGGCCGCCGGCGGCGCCGGCCCTGCCGCTGGGGCCCGCCCCGGAGGCGCGGGAGGAGCCGCCCGCCCAGGAGGTGGCCCCCGCCGAGGCCCCCGAGGCGGAGACCGGGCCGCAGGACCGGCCCGCCGCCCCGCCCCGCTCCGACGACCGCCCTCCGCGCCGCGTCTCCCCCGCCCGGACGGCCCACCGCACCCCCGCCGCGAAGCCGCGCGCCCGCAAGCCCGTACACGACGGGTCCCGGCCCGCGCCCCGGCGTTCGTACGACATGTCGGCGCTGTGCGAGGCCGCGAAGGGCCGGGTGGATCCGGCGATCGTCGCCCTGTGCCGTTAGGCCTTGTCCCGGGGATCCCGCCCGGCGCCGCCGGGCGGGAATTCGGTGGATGCCCCCGCTCCGGATACCTACAGTGACCGGACACCCCGTCCCCGAGCAGGAGTCCGCCATGCGTACGCACTACCCCCGCACCGCGCACCTGCCGTGGTCCCCCGGTGCCACGGCGGACGACGTGCGCGCCCGCGGGACGGCGGCGCTGGCCGGACGGGAGGTGGTGGTCACCGAGAAGCTCGACGGGGAGAACACCACCCTGTACGCGGACGGGCTGCACGCCCGCTCCCTGGACTCCGGCCACCACCCCTCCCGGGCCTGGGTCAAGGCCCTCCAGGGCCGGATCGGGGCGCGGATCCCGGCGGGCCGCAGGGTGTGCGGGGAGAACCTGTACGCCCGCCACTCCCTCGGCTACGGGGAACTCGACTCCTGGTTCTACGGGTTCTCGGTGTGGGACGGCGACCACTGCCTGGACTGGGACCGCACCGTACGCTTCCTGCACTCCCTCGGCGTCCCGGCGCCCCGGGTGCTCTGGCGCGGGACCTACGACGAACGGGCGCTGCGCGGGCTGCGCGTGGACACCGCCCGCCAGGAGGGGTACGTCGTCCGCACCACGGCCGGCTTCGACCGCGCCGACTTCGGGCGGTACGTGGCCAAGTGGGTGCGCGGCGGGCACGTCCGGACGGACACGCACTGGATGTACGCGCCCGTGGTGGCCAACGGGCTCGGCCCCGCCGCCGCCCTGTGGGACGTCCGCTCCGGCTCCGCGCCCGACGTCGCCGGGCTGCTGTCGGCCCTCGGCACGGACGCGCCGCCCCGCCCGGAGGACGGGCCCGCCGTCGCCGCCGTCACCGCGCGGCTCGACGGCGCGGGCCGCACCGGGGAGGCCCGGCTGGCCGGCGTACTGGCCGCCGCCCTGCACCGCGAACCCCGGGCCGCCCTCGCGGCGCGGCTCGCGGCCGGGCCGCTCGGGATGCGGACGGCGCGGCGGGTGGCGGACCTGGTCGGGCTGTACCCGCTGCTGCGCACGCCCCATCCGGACGAGGAGCGGCGGGCCGGGCTGGTCCGGCTGGCGTCCGCCGCCGACCTCGGGGTGCTGCACGCGCTGGCGTCGGCCCTGCCCGGTGCGACGGCCGAGGAGGCCGAGTGCGCCGAGTGGTCGGCGCTCTGCGCCGAGGAGGCCGGACTGCTCGGCCCGGATCCGCTGCGCCCGCTGCGGGCCGGGCTGCGCGAGGCGCTCGGCGGGCTGGACGCCGACGCCGCCGACCGCTGCTGGGCCGAGGCCCGCGAGGCCCTGGGCCGGGGTGCGGTCTCCACCGCGCAGGAGGCCGTGGCCGCGACCTGGCGGTGGCGGGACCCGGCGGCGTACCCGCGGCTGGTCCAGCTGTGCGGCCCCTCGGGCAGCGGGAAGAGCACCTTCGCGCGCGGCCTGACCGGGGTGGACGCGTACGTCTCCCTCGACGACCTGCGCGAGGCCCGGGGCTCCCGCTCCGACCAGCGCGCCAACCCGGAGGTGCTGCGCGAGGGCCTGGAGCGGCTCGACCGCGCGCTGGCCGCCGGCGGCACGGTCGTGTGGGACGCCACCTCCCTGACGGAGCGGCAGCGCGCCCTGGCCGGCGCGGTCGCACGGCGCCGGGACGCGCTGGTGACCCGGGTGGCGGTGCTGGTCGGGGAGGCGGAGCTGACCCGGCGCAACGCGGTGCGCCCGCACCCGGTGCCGGAGGCCGTACTGGCCGCGCAGCTGCGGCGGTTCGCCCCGCCCCACCCGGGCCAGGCGCACCGGACCTGGTACGTGGGGGCCGGCGGGACCGTGGAGGACGTGGCCGGCTCCCTGGGGGCGGCCGACGAGGGGGAGGACCTCTGATGCGCACCAGTGAGCAGCTCTACCACCAGGTCCGCTGGGACCCCCGCTTCGATCCGGCGCGGTTCACGCTCGGCCTGCTCCAGCGCGGGGCCGCCCCCAAGCGGGTGCCGCTGCCCTCGTTCGTGCCCGGCGGGGACATCCCGTGGCACCGCGTGCTGTTCGTCGAGGCCGACGGGGAACTGGTGTGGGACCGGGCCACGGGGCTGGACCGGATCGACTCGTCGGCGGCCGGGCGGGTGCGCGGCCGGCGGCTGCTGCCCGAGCCCTTCCTCACCGCCCGGACCCCGCACGCCTGGGACCCGGCGGAGGCCGCCTGGCGCCCCGTCCGGGCCGGTACGGCCGTGCGGCCCCCGGCGCGGGTGCGGCTGCTGACCTGGAACACCCTGTGGGACCGGTACGACGCCCCGCGCATCGCCACCGCCCGGCGCAGGCCGCTGCTCCTGGCGGAGCTGGCGGCGGCGGACGCCGACGTCATCGCCCTCCAGGAGGCCGAACCGGCCCTGCTGGCCCTGCTGTTGACGCAGCCCTGGGTACGCGAGGGGTACACCCTGGGCACCGACCCGGACGGCTCGGACGTGGCCGACACCGGGCTGCTGGTCCTGAGCCGGCTGCCGGTGCGGGAGGCCGGGGTGCACGCGCTCGGCCCGCACAAGGCGGTCGCCGCCGTCGCCGTGGACACCGCCGGCGGTCCCCTGGTCGTCGCCGCGACGCACCTGAGCAGCGACCACTCCGAGAACGGGGCGGGCCGGCGGGAGGCCGAACTGGCCCGTCTGGCCGACGGGCTGGGCGGGCTCGACGCCGGACTCGTGCTGCTCGGCGACTTCAACGACGGCCGCTCCGGCGCCGCCGGGCCGGCCGCCGCGCTGGGGCTGCGGGACGCCTGGCACGAGGTGCACGGGCCGGGCGACGACACGCCCACCTTCGACCCCGGGGCCAATCCGCTGGCCGCCGTCGGCTCGCTGACGGGGCGGCCCGGCCGCATCGACCGGATCCTGCTGTCCCGCGGCGCCGGCGCGCGGGTGCGGGCGGCCGCGCTGCGGGGCGACTCCCCCGCGCCGGACGGGCTGTTCGCCTCCGACCACTTCGCGGTGGAGGCCACCGTGGAGTACGGGGCCCCGGACGCGGCCGACGCCCTGTCCGGCGTACCGGCGACCGCGCGGACGGCGGTGGCCTGGCTGCCGCCGTACGATCCGGCGGTCGCGGAGCTGCGCCGGGCGTACGACCCCGGGGTGGAGCGCTGGCCGGCGCACGTCAACCTGCTGTTCGGCTTCGTGCCCGAGTCCTCCTTCGCGCGGGCGCTGCCGCTGCTGGCCGGGGCGGCGGCGGGGATCCGCCCCTTCACCGCCTCCCTGGAGGGGGTGCACTCCTTCGGCCGGCGCGAGGAGGCCGTGCTCTGGCTGGACCCGGCGGCGGGCGAGGACGGGGACGCCCCCTGGCAGCGGCTGCGCCGCGCCCTCGCGGACCGCTTCCCGGGCTGCCGGGGCCGCTCCGACGGCTGGACCCCGCACCTGACGCTGGGCCGCAGCACCGACCCGCAGAACGCGGAGCGCGAGTGCGCCCGACGCCTCGGCGCCACCCCCCGCCCGGCCCGGGTCGGCGAGCTGGCGGTCCTGTCCCGTCGCGGGGACGGACCCATGCGGGTCCGCGCGGTGGTCGACCTCGGCACGGGTATCTGGCGGTGGACGGAACAGGAGGAAACCGGCCCGGGCGCCGAGGCCTTGGGGGCGGGGTGGGCGACTGAGGTGTCGGGCGCGACGGTCCGAGCGGCGGGGGACGCGGCCGAGGCGGCGCGCGAGGCGGCCCCAGTGACGGGCGGTGCGGGCGGGGTGTCGGGCCACACTGCCCAAGTGCCTGACGGCATGGCCGAAGTGGCGGGCGGTGCGGGTGGGGCGGTCGAAGTGGCGGGGGTCGCGCAGGGGATCGTCGTGCGGGTCTCGGCGGCGCTGCCCGGGGCCGTGGTGCGGGCGGCCGGGTCGCGGGCGATGGGCTGTGCCCTGCCGGGGGCCGACCTGGACCTGGTGGCAGTGCTGCCGGGGGTTGCGGACGCCGGTGCGGTGCGGGAGCGGGTGGCGGCCGCGCTGCCGGAGGCGGAGCGGTTGCGGGAGGTGACGGGGGCCCGGGTGCCGGGGCTGCGGCTGCGCGCGTCGGGGCTGGACGTGGACCTGGTGGTGGTCGGGGCCGGCGGCGTGGACCCGGCGCGGGCCGTTGAGCGGCGGGCGGAGCTCGGCGAGGCGGCGGCGGTGGCGCTCAGCGCGCTGTCCGACGCGGCGGCCGTACGGGAGTCGGTGGGCGCGGAGCACCGCGCCTTCGCCGGGCTCGCGCGGGAGGTCAAGGCGTGGGCGCGGGCCCGGGGCCTGGACTCGGCGCCCTTCGGGGGCCTGCCGGGGCTCGCCTGGTCCGTGCTGGCCGCGCGCACGGTCCGGGAGGCCCGGGACCGCTCGCCGGCCGCGCTGCGGCGGGAGTTCTTCGGCACCTGGGCCGCCTGGGACTGGAGCGAGCCGGTGTCCCTGGACCCGGCAGCCGCCACCGGCCCGGGCACGGACCCGGTCACCGTCCTGACCCCCACGGCGCCGGTCCGCAGCTGCACCGCCCAGGTCGGGCCGGGCCTGCGGGACCTGCTGGTCCGGGAGCTGTACGAGACGTGGGAACGGCTGGAGGCCGGTCCGGAGGGGCCGGGCGGGCTCCCGGCGGCGCCCCCGCCGCACCGCCGGCACGCGGCCTGGGCGGTGGTGACCGTACGGGGGGACGCGGCGCGGGGGCTGGAGGAGAACCTGGGGCGGGCCCGGGGCCGGCTGCGCACCCTGCTCACCGCACTGGAAGGGACCGGCCTCACGGAGGCCCACGCCTGGCCCCGCCCCTTCGAACGCTCCCCCACCCTGGCCCGCTACGCGGTCGGCCTGGGCCCCACCCCACCCGACCCCGCCACCCTGACCGCCCTCACGGGCCCCTGGGCGGCGGGCCTGCCCGGGGTGGAGGTGACCCTCACGGACGGCGGCGAGGTTCCGGACCTGAACTGAGCCGCCCGCCCCTGTGCCCCGCCACCGCGTGGAGGCACCGGCCGGACGGGACTCGCCGGGCGCGGTACCGGGACCCCGGGGGCCGGCCCCGATCCGCCGGGCACTGCCCAAGAGGGCCCGGCGGACTGGGCCGAGGGGGGTAGCGGCACCGTGCCGGACCCCGGGCCCGGAGGCCCACGCGCAGGCACCGGCGGGGTGCCGGGGCCGGCACCCCCGGCACCGCCTACGGGGCCCCGTCCCCCAGCAGGGCGCGGCCGAGGGGCACGGTGACGTAGTGGACCTCGCGGCCGTAGCGGTGGCCGGTGATGAGGCCGGCGGCCCGGAGTACCGACAGGTGCTGCGAGACCGCGCCGGGGGTGAGCCCGGTGCGGGCCGCCAGCTGGGTGGTGGTGGCCGGGGTGGTCACCTCGGCGAGCAGGCTGGCGCGGCTGCGCCCCAGGAGCCGGGTCAGCCCGTCGCCCGGCCCGCCCGCGCACTCCCACAGCGTCCCCACCGCCCGCGCCGGATAGATCACGCAGGGCGGTACCGGGCCACGGCCCGGGACCAGCCGGCACCGCCCGGTGAACGCGCTCGGCACCAGGGTCACCCCGCCCCCGGCCAGGTCGAGTTCGCCCGGCGGGAACCCGTCCGACACGAGCCGGTCGCCGCTCCGGGCGAGGGTGCGGTGGAGCCCGGCGAGCACCTCCCCGATGCCGTCCTCGGCCAACTGCCGGGTCCGGTACGCGATGTCCGCCTCCAGCAGGGCCCGCACGCGCGGCCAGTGCGGCCGCACCGCCGTCCGCCACCAGGGCAGGACGGCCTCCGCGGCCCCCGGCCCCGCCGCGGCCAGCTCCTCCTCGATCCCGGCCAGCGGGCAGCGCGGCGGCGGCACCGCGTCCAGGTCCAGGCCGATGCCGAATCCGGGCGCGGGCGGCGGCCCGGCCGCGCCGAGGGCGCGCTTGATCCAGGGCAGGTGCAGGGCGTGCCGCCCGGGGTCGGCCACCGCCCGCAGTCCGGCGACGGTCTCCCACAGCGGTGAGACCGCGAACCGCACGTTCGCCAGGTCGTCCACGCCGAATCGCACGGCACCCATACCCGCCACCCCTCCCCACGGCCCGGCCGTGACCTTTAAGCCGAGACTGAATCAATTGTCACGCCCGCCGACGGCTGGTGATCTCATGGTCCATGACGCTCTCTCACCCCCTTTCGACGCCGGAGACCGCCCCGCGGCCCCCGGCCCGCCCCGCCGCCGGCTTCCGGCGGCTGTGGGCCGCCGACACGGCCGGCCAGGCCGGGACCGCCCTGACGCTGCTGGCCCTCCCGCTGGTCGCCGTCGGGACCCTGGACGCCACTCCGTTCCAGGCCGGTCTGCTGATGGCCTGCGAGTACCTCGCCTTCCTCCTCGTCGGACTGCCCGCCGGGGCCTGGGTGGACCGCTCGCGCCACCGCCGGGTGATGATCGCGGGCGGTCTCGGCCGCGCGCTGCTGCTCGCGACCGTCCCGCTCACGGCGGCGCTGGGCGCCCTGACCCTGCCGCAGCTGTACGCGGTCGCCTTCGGGCTCTCGCTGTGCGCGGTCTTCTCCGACGTGGCCGCGCAGAGCGTGCTGCCCCGCCTCGTCGACGGTGAGCGGCTGGTGGAGGCCAACGTACGGCTGGAGAGCACCCGCAGCCTCGTCCAGGCCGCCGGCCCGGGGGCGGGGGGCCTCCTGCTGGCCGTGGTGGCGGCCCCGGCGGCGCTCGCCGTCGACGCGTTCGCCCACCTGGCCTCGGCGCTGCTGCTCACCGGGGTCCGGCCCGCGGACACCCCGCCGGGTCCGGGGCCGGAGGCGGGCCGACGGGAGGGGCTGCGGGCCGAGATCGGCGCGGGTCTCCGCTTCGTCCTCCGCCACCCGCGCCTGCGCGCGGTCACCCTCGCCTCCGCGCTCTCGAACCTCTGCGGCACGGTCGGCGCGGCCGTGCTGATGGTGCTGCTCGCGGGCGACCTGGGCCTCTCGCCGCTGTGGTGCGGCCTCGTGTTCACCGCGGAGGCGGCCGGCGGGCTGCTGGGCGGCCTGCTCACCGCCCGGCTGGCCGCCCGCTTCGGCGAAGGCCGGGCCATGTGCGGATCCCTGCTGCTCAGCGGGGTGGCGTGGCTCGCGGCCGTGCCGGCGTTCCAGGACGACTGGCGGTTCGCGGTGGCCGTGGTGCTCCAGGCCCTCGGCTGGGCGGCGTTCATGCCCTTCAAGATCGGCGCGGTCTCGCTCCGCCAGCGGCTGTGCCCGCCCGAGCTGCTGGGGCGGGTCACGGCGACGGTCCGCTTCCTGGTGTGGGGGACGATGCCGGCGGGTGCGCTCGTCGGCGGCCTGCTCGGCGAGTGGTTCGGCGCACGGGCGGCCCTGTGGACGGGTGCGGTCGCCGAACTCCTCGCCGTGGTCCCGCTGCTGGCGATGGCGTCGTCACGCGGTGGCGGCCGGACAGGTGCCTAGAGTTCGATGACGATCTTCCCGGCGGTGTGGCCCGCCTGGTTGAGGGCGAAGGCGTCGGCCAGGCCGGAGAGCGGGAAGGTCTCGGCGACCGTGACCGTGAGCCGGCCCTCGTCCGCGAGCCGGGCCAGTGCCGCGAGGTCCTCGCCCAGGGGGCGGACCCACATCCACTGGCCGCCCGCCCCGAGCACCGTGTGATCGGCGATCGAGGCGTGGCGGCCGCCCTCGGCGAGGACGGCCGTGGTGACGTCCAGGACCCCGCCGACGAAGTCCGCGACGACGCTCACCCCGTCGGGGGCCAGGGCGCGGACCCGTTCCGTGAGGCCCTCCCCGTAGGCGACGGGTTCGCAGCCCAGGGCGCGCAGGCGGTCGTGGTTGCGGGGCGAGGCCGTGCCGATGACGCGGGCGCCGAGGGCCCGGGCGATCTGTACGCCGAGCGAGCCGACCCCGCCGGCCGCGCCGTGGACGAGTACGGTGTCGGACGCGCCGGTGCCGAGGCGGGTGAGGAGCTGGTACGCGGTGAGCCCGGCCAGCGGCAGCCCCGCGGCCTGCCGCCAGTCGAGCGAGGCGGGCTTGCGCGCGAGGGCCCGTACGGGGACGGAGACGAACTCGGCGAAGGTGCCGCCGTGCACGTAGTCCTTGCGGGCGTACGCGATGACCTCGTCGCCCGCCGCGAACTCGGGGACGTCGATGCCGACCCGTTCGACCGTCCCGGCCACGTCCCAGCCCGGGACCACCGGGTGGACGACGTCCATCAGGCCGTCGAGCCCGCCCGCCATGATCTTCCAGTCGACCGGGTTGACCGCCGCGCACCGCACGCGGACGAGGACCTCGCCGGGGGCCACCTTGGGGACCGGGAGCCTGGTCTCGGCCAGCACCTCCGGTCCGCCGTACGTCTCGTACGCCATGGCCCGCATGGTGGGCCGGCCGTCCTGGGGGTCCTGCGACATGGGTGTGCCCTCTCGGTGAACCGGTGGAACCACCCCTTCCCCATCCCACCACGAACGGCGCGGCGGGCCCCGGCGCAACACGGGCGGCGCCGGAACCCGCGGCGCACTCACTCGTACTCGGTGCCGCCCTTGCGGGTCAGGTACGCGGGGCTGACCGCCTTCGCGATGGCGCGGCCGCCGACGACCGGGCTGTGGCGCTCGGTGGCCGGCCGGATGACGACCCCCTCGCGCAGGTGCAGGCCCCGCCCGGAGACGGTCTCCGCCCCGCTGGCCAGCTCCAGCACGGTCTCCAGGGCGTACGGGCCCTCGTAGAGCCGGGGCACCAGGGGGAGTTCGCCGTCCTCCAGGACCCGCGCCGGGTCGAACCAGCGCACCTGTCCGTCGATCTCGGCGGACACGTCGAAGACGGCGAACCCGGGCGGGGCGTCGGCGGCCCTGGCCTGCGCCCCGTACGGCAGGTCCTGCACCCCGGCCCCGTACACCTCGCCGAAGACGCCGACGCGGCTCGCGCCGAGCCGCTCGGCCAGCCGGGCGGCGGCCCGCTCCACGCCGTGGCCGCGGACGGCCCGCCAGTACAGGTTGCGCTCGTCCTCCTTGAGCGCCAGGCCGCGCGCGCCGAAGCCCTTGGAGGAGACGAGGACCCGGCCCTCGTCGGCGAGGTAGGTCACGAGGCAGGCCGTGCCGTGGAGCTTCTCCGTCAGGACGACGGGCTCCCCCGGCTCGAAGACGTCCGGGTAGCGCTGGAGGTTCTCGACGTCCACCCAGGGCAGCAGGTCCGGCGCCGCCTCGACCTCCCCGTTCATCGTGGTCGGCACGGGTGGGGACCATTTGACGATGCCCAGGGCCTCCGCGAAGTCGGTGCGCTCCCCGGCGGCCGCCGCCAGGTCGACCCCGTCGAGCGCGCGCGGCCGGCACACCAGCCCCTGCGAGAGCTCCCCTCGCAGCCGGACGGCCTTGACCCGGTCGTGGGAGCCGCCGGCGAGGCGGCCGGTGAGGCCGAGCTCGTCGACGAGGGCGGCGGGCAGGACGGCCTGCTCGGGTATGTAGAGGGCGAAGTCCCCGGTCTTGTAGGCGCCCTTGGCGACGACGGCGCGGTAGAGGCCCACCTGGGCCAGTTCCAGGGCGTCGGCGTTCGGATGCGCGTGGACGGTGAGTTCCTCGACGGTGACGCGGAGGGTGGACATCGGCGGCTCCTCGGTTCGGCCTGCTGTGACCGGACCACTGTCGGGGCCGCCATTTTCGCTGGTCCAGCGGAAATCGGGGTGTTAGCCTGCGCCGCGCGCGGCAACCGGACGCGCGCCCGTACGCCTTGGAGGACCCATGGAACGCCGACCCGTCACCGTCGTCACCGGAGGCAGCCGGGGGATCGGGGCGGCGACCTGTGTGCGGCTCGCCGCCGAGGGCCACGACCTGGTGCTGGGCTACGCGCGCGACGAGAAGTCCGCCGAGGACGTGGCGGAGCGGGTGCGGGCGGCGGGCGCGCGGTGCCTGACGGTGCGGGGCGACACCTCGCGCGAGGACGGGGCGGAGCGGCTCTTCGACGTGGCCGGGGCCGAACTGGGGCCGGTCACCGGGCTGGTGAACAACGCCGGGGTGACCGGGCCGCTGGGCCGGCTCGTCGACGCCCGGACCGAGGACCTGCGGCGGGTGGTGGAGGTGAACCTGCTCGGGTACCTGCTGTGCTGCCGCCGGGCCGCCCGGGACATGGCGGCCGCCGGCGGCGGGGCCATCGTGAACGTCTCCTCCGCCGCGGCGACCCTGGGCAGTCCCGGGGAGTACGTGCACTACGCGGCGACGAAGGCGGGCGTCGACGCCCTGACCGTCGGGCTGTCCAAGGAACTGGGGCCGGACGGCATCCGGGTCAACGCGGTGGCGCCCGGCGTGATCGAGACCGACATGCACGCCGCGATGGGAGACCCGGACCGCCCCGCCCGCACGACCGGCGGGACCCCGCTGGGGCGGCCCGGTCAGCCCGGGGAGATCGCCGGCGCCATCGCCTGGCTGCTGTCCCCGGACGCCTCGTTCACGACGGGCGCGGTCCTGCGCGTCTCCGGCGGCCGCTGACCCTGGGTGGCACGGCGGCCGGGGGCCGGCGGCCCCGGGCGGGGTCAGCCGAAGGCCGCTCGGGTCGCCGGGCCGTAGACGCCGTTCGGGTCGCCCTTGATGTCGCGGTCCCGCTGGAGCTGGGAGACCCCGCGCTTGGTCTGGCCGTCGTAGGTGCCGGTCACCCGGACGTACGTGAACCCCTGCCCGTAGAGCCGTTCCTGGAGGGCCCTGACCTCGGGCCCCTTGTCGCCCGGGCGCAGGGTCCCGGAATCGGCGGGCGGCTGCTTGGCGGGCTTGTCGGGGCCGTCCGCCGAGGGGCTCGGCGAGGGCTTCGCGGACGTCGGGGAGGCCGTGGGAACCTTCGTGCTCGCGGAGGGTTTGGCGGGGGCGGCCTGGCTGCGCACCGAGGGTTCCCCGGCGCCCGGGCTGCGGGCGGGCAGCACCGGCAGGGCCACGTCCGGTCGGGCCGGGGGCGGGGCCTCCGGTTCGGGCCCGCCCATCAGGAACACCAGCGCGCCCGTCCCGGCCAGCGCCGTCAGCGCGAGGACGGCCAGCGGCAGCCGGCGGCTCCGCCGCCCGGGCTCGCGGCGGCGGGTCGCCGGCGCCGCCGGGCGGGCCCGGGGCCCGGCCGGTACGGACCGCGGCGGTTCGGCCGGTACGGACGGCGACGACCCGGCCGGTACGGGCGGCAGCGGTTCGGTCGGCGCCTCGACCGGTTCCGGGAACGTCGGCCAGGCGGGGTACGCCGGGCCGTGGCCCTCGGGGACCGTGACGTAGGGGCGGACGAACAGGCGGTCGTCGGGCTCGGGCCCGCTCTCATCGGGGTGTGGGGACACGGTTGTCTCCCGGCACGGTCGGGGGCCGGTGCGGCGGTGCGGCGCCGGCCCCCGATCCGCCGGTCAGGCCCTGCGCGGCCGGGTGGCCGGGGCCTGGCCCGCTCCCGCGGCCGGCGGGGTGAGCGGGGAGCGGACGGATATCGGCATCTGGGGCGTCTCCGAAGTGCGGCTCATGCGGTCGTTCTTGAGCGGACTCTTTCCGTCCGGGGCCGCTCCGGTCAAGCCGGATGTCCGATCCGCCCCATCCATCCGCTCTCCGTCCTCCGGTATCGGGCCGCCCCGGCCCGGTTCCCCGTCCCGGCGCCGCCGGAGGTGGACGGCGACCGTGAGCGCGGCCGTCAGCATCAGGGCGGCGCCGGTCAACGGGGCGGCGGGCACCGAGACGCGGTCCACCGCGAGCCCGCCGGCGAGCGCCCCGGCGGCGATGGCGAAGTTGAACATGGCCACCATCAGCGAGGACGCGGCCTCGGCGGCCCGTGGCGCGGCCCCCAGCATCCAGCCCTGGAGGCTCACGGAGAGCCCGCCGTAGACCAGCCCCCAGAGCACCAGCAGGCCGGTCCCGGCAACGGCCCCCGGCAGCACGGCGATCAGCGCCAGTACGACGGTCAGGACGGAGGCGACGGTGAGCAGCGTGCGGCGCGGGTCGCGCGGGCCGGCCAGGAAGTTGCCGGCGACTCCGGCGAGTCCGTAGCCGAGGAGCAGGGTGCTGACGAATCCGGCGTCGACGCCGGAGACGTCCCGCAGGATCGGCCGGACGAAGGTGTAGGCGGCGAACTGGCCGGTGACCACGAGGAAGGTCACGATCACCCCGGTGCGGACCCCCGTGTTGCCCCGCAGCAGGGCGGGGAGTTCGGCGAAGGTGACGGGGGCCGCCGGGGGCAGCGGGGGCAGCAGCAGGAGCAGGGCGGCCAGGGTCAGGGCGCCGAGGGCGCCGACGGCCGCGAAGGCGGCGCGCCAGCCGCCGAGTTCGCCGAGGAGGGTGCCGGCGGGGACGCCGAGCACCGAGGCGGTGGGGACGCCGCCGAATATCAGGGCCGTGGCCCGGCCCACGCGGTGCGCGGGGACCAGGCGGACGGCGAGGCCGCCGGCGATGGCCCAGAACCCGCCGACGCTGATGCCGACGAGCAGCCGGGCGGCGAGGACGACGGTGAAGTCGGGGGCCAGCGCGGCGGCGAGGTTCGCGGCGGCCATCAGGCCGATCAGGGCGCACAGCACGTGCCGCCGGTCGAGGCGGGCGGCGCCGACCGTGACGAGGGGGGCGCAGAGGCCGGCGACGAGCCCGGGGACGGTCACCATCAGGCCGGCGGTGCCGTCGGAGACGCGGAGGTCGGCGCCGACGGGGGTGAGGAGTCCGATGGGCAGGAGTTCGGAGGTGATCAGGCAGAAGATCCCGAGGGAGACGGCGGCGACGGCCGCCCACCCCCTCAGGGGACGGTCGCTCGGTCGGGGAACGCTGGACGCGGCTGGTTCGGTCATGCTCGGCACTCCGTACGGGGTGAAGGCGGGCGGACGGCGAACGGGAGCACGGCGGCACCAGGTCCCGGGGGTCGCGCCTCCCCCGTCGCCCGCACTGCCGTGCCGTGCCGATCCCGTTCCCGGCCCATTCTGCGACGGACCGGGCCTTTTGCGTCCGGCCCTGTGGAGAATCGATTCGGCGGGGTCTGCGGGCCGTTCCCCCTCGGCTCCCCCATCACCCGGAAAGGTGAGCCCCGGGGCCCGGCCGCCCCGGACTACGGCATGGTGGTCGGGTGCTGTTACGCCGCGCCGCCCTGCCCCTCTCCCTCCTGGCCCTCCTGGCGAGTGCCGGCTGTGTCTCCGTGGGTCCGGAACACGGCGCTCCGGGGTCCGCGCGGGGTTCCGCGCCCGCCGGCGCCCCGGAGTCCGGGCGGTCCTCACCGGCCCCGCCGGCCGCGCCGCTCCCCCTGGGCGAGGTCCCGGAGCCGGCCCCCGCGCCCGACCCGGACCCGGCCCCGACGGACCCGGCCCCGCCGCCACCGGTCCGCAAGGCCCGCCCGCCCGCCGAGCGTCCGGCGAAGCCCGCCCCGCCCCGGCGCGCCCGTCCCCCCAAGGCCGCGCCGCCGCGCCGCACGGCCCCGGTCCTGCCGCGCGGGGAGGAGCTGTGCGACGCGGCGGAGGGGACCGTCCCGCCGTCCATCGTCGACCTCTGCGTCCGCCAGTACGGCCGCTGACCCGCGCCCACCCGGCCGCGGGACGGCGGTCAGCGGGATCCGGGCGATCCGGGCGCCGAAGCCCTCCTGAGCGCGCCGCACCGGCCGCGCACCGTCCGGCGGGCGGTCCGCAGCCGGCGCACCGCGTCGTGGCCGCGCCGGCTCCACTCGGCACGCGGCAGCCCGGCCCGCTGTCCGCCGCCGGTGATCAGGGCGTTGACCGGCGCGTGCGGATCGGCGGCCATCCCCTTGGCGACGAGGACCCCGACCACGAGCGGTACGAGGGCCACGGCGAGCGCGGAGCCGGCACAGGTCGCCCGGCGCAGGTGCGGGCGGGGGTTCGTCGAGGTCATGCCGCCATTGCAGCAGCGGCGCGGCCCCGGCGGATCGGCGCGGATACTCAGACCGCCGGCCCGGGGTACTCAGCCGACGTGCGGCGGGGCGGCCGCCGAGGCGGGCGCGGTCGCCCGGGCCGCCGACACGGGGACGGGCCGCCGACGCGGGCGCGCCCCGCCCCTGGCGGGGTGGGGCGCGCGGGCGGGGGCTTCGCCGTTCAGGCGGTGTCGCGGTAGCGCAGCAGGCGCAGGGCGTTGGCGACGACCACGAGGGTGGAGCCCTCGTGGACCAGGACGGCCGGGCCGATGCCCAGGCCGAGGGCGGTGGCCGGGACGAGGACGGCGACGATGCCCAGGCTCAGCCAGAGGTTCTGCCGGATGATCCGGCTCGCCCGGCGGCTGAGGCCGGTGATGAAGGGGAGGCGGCGCAGGTCGTCGGACATCAGGGCGATGTCGGCCGTCTCCAGGGCCACCGCCGAGCCAGCGGCGCCCATCGCCACCCCCACCGTGGCCCCGGCCATGGCGGGGGCGTCGTTCACCCCGTCGCCGATCATGGCCGTACGGGCGGTGCGGCGCAGCCGGGCCACCTCGGCGACCTTGTCCTGCGGCATCAGGCCGCCGCGGGCCTCGTCCATGCCGACCGCGCCGGCCACCGCGTCGGCCACGCGCTGGTCGTCGCCGGAGAGCATCACGGTGCGGGTCACCCCGAGGGCGCGCAGGGCGGCCACGGTCTCGGCGGCCTCCGGGCGCGGGGCGTCCATCAGACCGAGGGTGCCCAGCCAGCGGTCGCCCCGGCGGACGAGCATCGTGGTGCGGCCGGTGCGCGCGAGTTCCTCCGTACGGTCGCGCAGGGCGGCCGGGACGGGCGGTCCGGCGAGGGCGTCGGCGTAGGAGAGGCTGCCGATGTGCACGGGCTCGCCGTCGAGCTCGGCGGTGACCCCTCGGCCGATGACGGCGCGGAGGTTGACGGCCTCGGGGGCCCGGCCGGCCGGGTCGGCCAGCAGGGACGGCGCGTCCCGTACGACGGCCTGCGCGAGGGGGTGGTCGCTCAGCCGCTGGGCGGCGACGGCGGTGCGCAGCAGTTCCTCGCGGTCGGCCCCGTCGGCGGTCTCGACCTCGGTGAGGCGGGGGCGGCCCTCGGTGAGGGTGCCGGTCTTGTCGAAGGCGAGGGTGCGCAGGCGGCCGAACTCCTCCAGCGGTGCCCCGCCCTTGACCAGTACTCCGCCGCGGGCGGCCCGGCCGACGGCGCTGAGGACGGCGGCGGGGGTGGCGATGGCCAGGGCGCAGGGGCTGGCGGCGACGAGGACGGCCATGGCCCGGTAGAAGCTGTCGGTGAAGGGTTCGCCGGTGAGGGCCCCGTAGCCGAGCAGGGCGGCGACGAGGGCGAGGACTCCGGGGACGAAGACCTTCTGGAAGCGGTCGGTGAACCGCTGGGTGGGCGAGGTGCGCTCCTCGGCGTCCCGGACCATGCGGACCACCCGGGCGAGGGTGTTGTCGGCGGCGAGGCGGGTGACGACGACGTCGAGGGAGCCGGAGCCGTTGACGGTGCCGGCGTAGACGCGGCTGCCGGGGTCGGTGCCGGCGGGGTCGGCGAGGGCGGCCGCCCGGTCGGGGACCGGGGTCTTGTCTGCGGGGACGCTCTCGCCGGTGATGGCCGACTGGTCGACGCTGCCGGTGCCCGCGGCGACGAAGCCGTCGGCGGGGACCCGGGTGTGCGGGAGCACCAGGGCGGTGTCGCCGACGGCCAGCTCCTCCACGGGCACCTCGGCGGTGGTGCCGCCGGGCCGCCGGACGAGGGCGGTGCGGGGGGCGAGGGCGCCGAGGGCCTCGATGGAGCGCCGGGCGCGGCCCATGGCGTACTCCTCCAGGGCGTGGCCGACGCTGAAGAGGACCAGGAGGACGGCGCCCTCCTCCCAGCGGCCGATCGCGGCGGCTCCGGCGGCGGCGACGAGCATCAGGAAGTCGACCTGGAAGCGGCCCTCGCGCAGGGCGCCCACGGCCTCGCGGAGGGTGAAGAACCCGCCGAAGGCGTAGGCCGCCATGAAGAGGGCCCGGGCGGCGGATCCGTCGTTGCCGGTCAGCTGGAGGGTCAGTCCGGTGAGGTAGACGGTGAGGGCGAGCAGGGCACTGACCAGCTCCGCGCGCTCTCCGGCCTTCTTCATCACAACGTTCATGACATCAATATATCAAGATATTGAAATATGTCGACCGGGGCCTAGGGTGGGTCCATGGACCACACCCTCACCGAGCCCGACGCCGCCGCCGTGGCGGAGGTCATGCAGGGCCTCGCCTCGCCCGCCCGGATCCGGATCCTGGCCCGGCTGCTGGACGCGCCCTCCTCGGTCGGGGAGCTGGCCGAGGCACTCGGCCTCGGCCAGCCCACCGTCTCCAACCACCTGCGCCTGCTACGCCACCTCGACCTGGTCGCCGGCCGGCGCGACGGGCGCAGCGTGGTCTACGAGCTGCACGACGAGCACGTCACCGCCCTGCTGCGGCAGGTGCTGGAGCACGTGCACCACGGGCGCCGCGCCTAGCTCACGGCGCCCCGAAGGTGAGGGTGAGGCGCGGTGTCGCCTCGCCCGCCGGGGCCTGCGCGGACCACAGCCACAGCGCGTCCGTCCCGGCGCTGGTCAGCGCCAGCCCGTACGGGGTGCCCAGCGCGGCCGCGACGGCGGCCGTGTTCAGCCCGGCGGTGTGGACCGCCGAACCGTCCGGGATCCCGGGGAACGCGCCCAGTGCCGGAGCGCCCGTGCCCGGACGGTTGGCGTAGGTGGTCCCCGTCTCCGTCCACGCGCCGGTGACCGGGACCACCGAGACGGTGTCCGTGGTGCCGGCGCCCGCCATGGTGCTGGTCTTCACGCTGAGCGTGGCCGACTTGAGCACCTTGCCCGCCGGGGCGGCCGGCAGGGCGAAGCGCAGGTAGCTCGTGTACAGGGAGGTCCCGCGCACGGCCAGGGAGGCGGAGGTGCCGTAGTTGGCGTCGGGGGCGCCCGCGTTGGCGTACGTGTCCTCGGCCGCCGTGACCTGGACGACCGAGTCGGCCGGGGCGGAGGCGAGGGCGAAGTGGTTCTGCACCTGCGCCGCGCTCAGGACGGTCGGGTAGACCGCGGTCTCGTCCATCAGGCCCGCCCAGTGCTCGCTGGTCGGCCGGTCCGGCCAGCCCCCGAGCCCGTCGAAGCCGACGCGCCAGTAGCCCGTGTAGTTCTCGTGCGTGGTGACGGCCAGGGTGCCGCGCTGGACCCCGTCCACGTACAGGGTCATCCCGCCGGGGCCCTGGGTGGCGACGACGTGGTGCCACTTGTCGTCGTTGTACGCGGCGGCGGTGGTGATGGTGCGGGTGGCGCCGGTGTAGACGCCGTAGACCAGCCGGCCGTCGTCGGTCATGTAGACGTGCTTGTCGTACTGGCCGCTGCCGTTGATCTGCTGGCTGCCGAAGCCCACCAGCTTCCCGCCGCGGGTGGTGTTCGTCTTGAACCAGGTCTCGATGCTGTAGGCGGCGCCCACCGTCTGGCGCCGGTCTCCGTACACGTGCGCGTCGGTGCCGTTGAACCCGATGGCCGTGCTCGCGCCGGCCACCGCCCCGGGGCTCTGCCGCAGGGCGGGGCCGTAGTGGGCCACGCCCGCCTGGTCGCCGCCGTCCGAGGAGTCCGCGACGTACGGCAGGACCGTGTCGTCGTAGCGCCAGTACAGCCGGGCGCCGTCGGTGCGGACCCGGTCGGCGTACGCCTCCACCGAGGTCGGGACGGTCACCGTCGCCGGGGCGGACGCGGCACTGGTGTTGCCCGCCGCGTCGGTGGCCGTCACCCGGTAGGTGTACGACTGGCCGGGCTGGGCGGTGGTGTCGGTCCAGGAGGCCTGCGGGCGCTTGAAGAACAGCGAGTCCGCGGTGACCGTGCCGATCGGGGCGGCCGCGCCGTTGCGGTAGATCCGGTAGGTGAGCGCGCTGTCGTCCAGGTCGAGGCTGGTGCGCCAGCGCACCTGGACCTCACCGGGCCGCACGCTCGCCGCGCTGGCGAGGGGGACCGTCGGCGCGCCCGTGTCGCCGGTGGAGGAGAAGTGCGTCAGGCTCTGCTGCGCAGCGCCGTTGACGGTGGTGAACTCGCCGCCCACCCACAGGTACGAGGTGCCGTTCTTCGAGCCGACGGTCATCACGCGCGGGCCGATGCCCTCGCCGACGCCGTCGTTGGTGTCGGGCGCCCAGCCCAGCTTGCCGACGCTCGTGGTGGGCTGCGCCAGCAGGTGGTGGCGCTGGCCGTCGGGGTACTCGCCGACGCTGGAGCAGTCGTGCGCGTGCGAGGCGCTGTAGAGCACGTTCTGGTAGGGCAGGACGGCCTGGGTGGCGCCCAGGCAGGTGTCGCGCCAGCGCTGGCCGAAGTCGGAGAGGTTGAGGGCGATGCGTCCGTCGAAGACCCCGCCGCCGGTGCCCTCGTTGGCGGTGTAGAAGCCCGTGGCGTCGGTCGCGATGTCCTTGACCACGGAGTTGGTCTCGATGAAGCCGGGGTAGCCCTTGGTGAGGGCCCCGCTCGCGGCGTCGACGACGGCCAGCGCGTGCGTGTTCGTCCCGTCGACGGTGAAGAAGTCGCCGCCCAGCAGGACGTTCTTGCCGTCCGGGGTGACCTCGACGGCGCGGCCCGGCTCGTCGGCGTCGGCCCGGAAGGGGCGCAGTGCCCCGTCCCCGGCGGCGACGGCGGCGAAGCGCTGCCTGGGCTGGCCGCTGACGGTGAGGAAGTCGCCGCCCGCGTAGACCGTGTCGCCGGTGACGGCGATGGCCCGGACGGTGGCCGCGAAGGCGGGCCGGAAGGACGGCTTCACCGTGCAGGTCGCCACGTCGATGGCGGCCATGCTGGAGACCGGGGTGCCGTTGACCGCGCCGAAGTAGCCGCCCGCGTAGAGCGTCTTCTTGTCCGGCGACAGGGTGAGCGCGCGGACGGTGGCGGTGCCGCTGCCGATGGTGAAGGACAGGCTGCAGGAGGTCGGGGCGCCGGTCGCCGCGTCGAGGGCGGCGAAGTTCACCGCCTGCCGCTCGGCGCCCGCCCCGCCCGCGGGCGGGCGCACGGCGGAGAAGGTGCCGCCGACGAAGACGGTGCCGCCGGCCTCGGCGAGGGCCCAGACGATGCCGTTGGGCTGCCAGGTGGGCAGCGCGTCGGCGGTGAAGGCCACGGGCGGGGTGACGGCGGCGGCCCGCGGGACGAACCCGAGCCCCACGACCGCCCCGGTGCCGGCCAGGGACAGGGCGAGAGCGGCTGCGAGCCCTCTGGATCTACGCATGAACCCCCCAGTTCGGTTTTCCGTTGTCCGTACGGGCGCACCCTAGGGCGAATCACCGTGCCGGTCACCAGACTTGACCCACCGAATGCCGAACGGGGGACGGCGCCCGGGGGCCGCGCCGCCGGACGCCGCTCCCCCGGGCCCGGTCCTCAGCCCGTCGGCAGGGCCCGGCACAGGAGGGACGCCGGGGACGGACGGAATCCGGCCCGGGCGGTGAAGGCGATGCCCGCCGCGTACTCGGTGGGCAGGCACTGGCCCTTGTAGTGGCCCTGGGCGTAGTCGGCGCCCGGGTTCCCGGCCGGGCGGGCGTCGCCCCGGTCGAACCACACCGTGCGGCCGGCACCCGCGAGGGGGACGCGGGCCGGGGCGCACAGGGCCGAGGAGACCCGCTCGCCGCGCAGGGCGTAGCCGATGAGGAACTGCCCGGCCGGGCACTGGAGTTTGGTGTAGCCGCCGGCCCAGTCGCCGCCGGGCGGGACGTACGACTCGTCGCGGACGACGGTCTGGCCGCCGCCCGGGGCGCGCAGGTCCGAGGTGGAGCACAGCCCGCGCCCGCCGGTGTGGCTGAGGCCCGCCAGGCGGGCGCCGTCGGGGCAGACGGCCTTGCGGGCCCCGCCGTCCCAGTCTCCGGAGGCCCGGGTGACCAGCGAGGCGTTCTGGTCGCGGTGGTCGGTGGCGAGCTGGTACCAGGCCGGGGTGGCGGGTACGGGGCCGGTGCGTCCGGGGGCGGCGGCCAGGGCGGTCCAGGGGGCGGTGCGCCAGTCGCCGGCGTCGAGGATCCCGCTGCGCCGGCCGGCCGCGTCGTAGCGGAGCATCGCCCAGGTGTCGCCGCCGGGGGCGCCCTGTGCGGTGGTGCTCCAGCCGACGAGGGGCCAGTAGGCGAAGTCGGCGTCGGAGGAGGCGAGGTAGCCGGTCATGTTCTGGAACCAGGCGCGCGGGGCGGCGCCGGTCTCGTCGGCGCCGATGCCGAACTCGCTGATCCACACCGGGGCGGTGAAGTGTGCGCCGGTCTCGGCGGAGACGAAGAAGGCCTGGTCGTAGAGGGTCTGTTCGAGCTGGGCGCGGTTCATGTCCTGGTAGCGGAGGTCATGGGTCTCGCCGAGGCCGGTCGCGCCGCTGTGGTGGGGGCCGGTGTAGCCGTAGAAGTGGGCCGAGTAGACCAGCTTGTTCGAGACGACGAGAGTGTGGGAGAGGGCGCGGACGGGGGTGAGGGCGGGGCGGCCGTGCGGGAGGCCGTCGGCGGGGATGCCCGTCCAGTTGATGCCCTCGATGACGATGAGCAGGTCCGGGTTGGCCTCGGCCAGGATCCGGTCGGCGGCGTCCTGGGCGGCCGCCTGCCAGTCGTGGCCGTCGCCCAGGCCCCAGTTGGGGTCGTCCCAGGTGTCGCGGCGGACCTCGTTGTAGAGGTCGGCGCCGACCACGCGGGGGTTGTCGCGGTAGCGGCGGGCGAGGAAGACCCAGTCGTCGGCCCACTGGGCGGTGGAACGGGTGCTGTTCCAGCGCTCGTTGCCGTCGAGGCCGCAGCACCAGCGGGTGGTTCCGGTGTGGTTGTTGAGGATGACGGCGAAGCCGGCGCCGGTGAGCGCGGTGACGACGGCGTCGTAGACCTGGAGCGGGGTGCGGCCGCGCAGCGCCGGGTTGGCGGCGACGGCCGCGTCCGGGACGGGGGCGGTCGTGTGGAGCATCTCGTTGGAGAACGGCAGCCGGACGCTGTTCAGGCCGAGGGCGCGGAAGTCGTCGAGCAGGACGGGCAGGGGGACCCGGTCCAGGCCGAGGGGGATGCCGTGGGAGTCCTGGCCCGCGTGGTGGGTGGCGGGGTCGGCGATGTCCCCGGAGCCGTTCCAGGAGCCCTGGGCGCCGTCCCAGTTGCCGGAGCGCAGTCGGAACCGGTTGCCCGCGGCGTCGACGATGTACCGGCCCCGGGTGGAGAGCGGGGGCGTCCAGGGGGCCGGGTCGGCGGACGCGGCGGCCGGCCGGGCGGCGGGTACGGCGGCCGGGGCGGGGGCGGCGGCCGGCAGGACGCCGGCGGCCACCGGGAGCAGCACGCTCAGCACCACCCGTACGAGGCTCTTCATCTGGCTCCCACCCGGTCCGGCCGCCCCGTCCGGGCGGCTGCGGCGGACAAGTTACCGGCCGGTCGTACGGGAGGGAAGGCGCCGGCGCACTCTGGTCGCGCGGGCGTCAACCGCGCGGGCGCGAAGCACCCCTTCCCACGGGTGTCCACCGGCGAAACGGCCCCGCGCGGGACCGCGCCGCTCTACGGTGCCCTGAGGGACCGAGGGGCGTCGGAGGGCGGGGCTGATGGACGAGGACGAGGACATGCGGCTGGCGAGGATCACCCCGGAGATCTCCCGCCGCACCCTGGCGATGCTCCGCGGGCTCGCCGGACTGGAACCCCCCGAACGCGTGCCCGAGGGCGCCATGGCCGTGGCGGACGCCGTCCTCGCCGACCACGGCACGGACGGGCTGCGCGTGCTGGTGATGACCCTGGCGTCCTGGGCGACGGCGCAGATCGAGAACGTGGCCGGGCTCCGCGGGCGCGCCCACGAGGCGGTGCTCGACGCGATGGAGCTGGCCTGCATGGAGGCCGCCGCGGAGGAGTAGGCCGCGGGCGCCCCGGAGCGCCGGCGGCCCGGGCGGGAGACGGCGTCCGGCGGCTCCGGCCCGCGGTATGCCCCGATCCGGCCCCCGTCGGCGACACTGGGGGGACCAGAAGGTTGCGGGGGGTCCTGAACGGAGGCCGTCGTGAGCACACCTTCCCCCATCCGGATCGCCGCCGCACTGTCCGCCGAGCACCGCGGCCGGCTGATGTCCCAGGCACGTGAGGTCAATTTCCCCGAGGGCGCCCGGATCTTCGACGAGGGCGGCCGGGCGGAGGCCTTCTGGATCGTGCGCTCGGGCACGGTGACCCTGGAGGTCCCGCTCCCCACCGGCGGCCGCCGGGGCGCGGCGTCCGTCGAGAGCCTCGGACCCGGGGAGCTCGTCGGCTGGTCCTGGCTGTTCCCGCCGTACACCTGGCAGCTGAGCGCCGAGGCGATGACCCCGGTACGGGCCTACGAGTTCGACGGACAGGCCGTGCGGATGCTCATGGACGCCGACCCCGCCTTCGGCTCGGCCATCGGCCACTGGGTCGCGCGGATCCTCGCGGTACGGCTCCAGCAGACCCGCACCCGCCTGCTCGACCTCTACGCCCCCCGCGCCACACCCACCCGCTGAACTCCCCCGGCACCCGCCCGGACCACCGGATCCGCCCCCCGCACGTCACACCGGCCCCAGGCCGGTCCCGTACGGGGGGCGTGTTCGGCCTATTCCCGGAACCCCTCCCCCACAGGTCACGGCGGCCCGGTCCGCTGCGGACTGCACTCATGCGCTCACGATCGGTGACGAGAAACAGCGGTACGAACGGGCGTTCCCGCCCCGGATGGGCAAGACTCGCGTCCGCTATCCGAAACACCGACCCGAGGAGTGTTCGAAATGCGGTCCATCACCAGGAGCCTGGGACTGGCCTCCGGAGCAATGGCGCTCACCGCCCTCACCGCCCTGGCCGGGACCGGAGCCGCCGACGCGGCACCGGCCGGAACGCAGAGCCTGTACGCCCCGTCCGCGCTCGTGGTCAGCGTGACGGCCGGTCAGAACGCCGCCGGCGGGACGGTGCTGCGCGCGGTGACCCTCGTCTGCGCGCCCCGGCCGGGCGGCACGCACCCCTCGCCGGCCGCCGCCTGCGCCGAGTTGAAGGCGACCGGGCCCGCCTCGCTCGACGCCCTCGCCGCGCCGCGCCCCGACACCGCGTGCACCCGCGAGTGGAACCCGATGACGGTCACCGCCGACGGGGTGTGGCAGGGCCGCCGCATCAGCTACACCTACACCTTCGGCAACCCCTGCGGCCTGCACAGCAGCACCGGCGTGCTCTTCGGCATCTGACGGGCCCCTGACGGCCCCCCGACGGGCCCGGTCCCCGCGGACGGGCCGGGCGGCGCCGCCGATCGCCGCCCGGCCCCACGGGCCCTCGCCCGTCAGCCCAGTTCGAGGCTGGTGACCCCGTACAGCGCGGACCGGTCGAGCTCCGGCGCCGGGCCCGTGTACATCCGGGCGGTCTCGAACCCGGGGGTCAGCCCCAGCCCGGCCGCCACGGCCGCCGCCGCCGGGTTCACGTCGGGCACGTCCACCGCGACCTCCCCGCCGGGGACGTGCCCGGCGAGCCCGCGCACCAGGGCGGCCGCCACCTCCGGCGAGGCCGCGTACACGGGCCCGATCCGGGCGGCGGAGCTGCCGGGACGGACCACGCCCAGGCCCTCGATCTCCCCGTCGCGGACGGCGGCCAGGGCGGTACGGCCGGGCAGTCCGGTCCAGGCGGAGAGGAAGGCGTCGCGCGGCTCGGGGAAGAACCGGCGGTCGTAGGCGGCGAGCCGGGCGAAGGGCAGCGAGGAGGCGTCCACCAGCTCCACCCCGGCGTCGTCGCCCGGCCGGGGGACACCGGTCCAGCGCATGTTCGTCCAGGCGGAACGGAACCCGGACTTGCGGTAGTTGTCCTGCTGTTCCACCACCCCGTCCAGGCCGATGAGCCGCCCGTCGAGCCGCTCCATCCCGGCCCGCCACAGCCGGATGCCGTAGCCCTGGCCGCGCACCTCGGGGCGGGCGATGTAGAAGCCGATGAACCCGAAGCCCCCGCCGTAGCGGATGGCGGAGATGCAGGCGACCGGCTTCCCGTCGAGCCGGCCGACGAGGAATCCGTCCGGGTCGGCGACCGCGAAGGCGAAGCGGTCGCCCCGGCCCGGGTTCCAGCCCTCCTCGTCGGCCCAGTCGCACAGTGTCTTCATGTCGGCGGCGCTGGCGCCGGTGATCTCAAATCGTGTCATGCGGGGTGTCCTACCCCGGAATCACCCCGCGCAGATCACGTCGTCGAGGGTAATCGGACGGGAGTCCGTACGGACGTACGCGGTGAAGGTGTCCGTGACCCCGGACGGCCAGGTGGTGGTGACGGTGGCCCAGCCGACGAACGCGGACGGCATGGCCGTGGCCTGGCCGACGGTGATGGACTGCGGGGTGCCCGGACGGCAGAGCAGGACGTCGTTCTCCGGGGTGTGCGCCTGTTTGTCCCTGAGCAGCTGCGAGACCCGCTGGACCCGGTCCTGCCGCGAGGGGCCGTGGCTGCCGTAGAAGTTCCGCAGGAAGCGGGTGATCTCCTCGGTGGTGTGCCGGTGGAACCAGCGGGTCTGCGGGTCGGCGGGGGCGTGCCGCCCGTGCGGGCGCGGTTGCGGATCGGCGAGGGCGGCCGCCGGTACCGACGACGCGACCAGGGGGAACAGGGCGGACACGGCGGCGAGCAGCAGGGCGCCGGAGCGGTGTGGGGTGAGCGTCATGTCCGGTATGTAACCGGCGGCCCGGACGGTCAGCCGGGGGCGCGGCCGGTTCTCACTCCGGTGGGCGTGGAGATTCACCGCAGAAACGCCCCTCCGCTTGCGCCGACCGGCCCCCGGTGCCCCGTCCGCACGGCGGCTCGGGCGGCGCGGAATTCGTTCGCGGGGCCGGACGGGTTGCGCCTAGGGTCGCCGCATGGGGAAGCAGCTCGTCGCAGTGTTCAGCGGGGCCGGAATGTCCACGGACTCCGGGATTCCGGACTATCGGGGGCCACAGGGGTTGTGGCGGCGCGATCCGGAGGCCGAGAAGCTCGTGACGTACGAGTACTACATGGCCGATCCGGAGATCCGCCGCCGCTCCTGGCTCATGCGCGCGGAGATCGGCGCCCTCGCGGCCCGGCCCAACGCGGCGCACCGGGCCGTGGCCGAACTGGAGCGGGGCGGCACCCCGGTCCGGGTGATCACGCAGAACGTGGACGGGCTCCACCAGCTCGCCGGGCTGCCGGCGCGCAAGGTGTTCGAGCTGCACGGAACGGCCCGGTCGGTGGTGTGCACCCGCTGCCACGCCCGGTCGGAGATGGACGCCGCGCTGGCCCGGGTCGCCGCCGGGGAGCCCGATCCGGCCTGCGCGGACTGCGGCGGGATCCTCAAGGCGGCGACCGTGATGTTCGGGGAACGGCTGGACCCGGAGGTCCTCGCCCAGGCGGTGGCCGTGGCCAAGGGCTGCCAGGTGTTCATCGCCGTCGGCACGACCCTCCAGGTACAGCCGGCGGCCTCGCTCGCCGGCATGGCCGCCGAGGCCGGGGCGCGGCTGATCATCGTCAACGCGGAGGAGACCCCGTACGACTCCCTGGCCGCCGAGGTGATCCGCGAACCGATCGGCACCGCCCTCCCGACCCTCCTGAGCCGCTTCGCCTAGGCCGTGTCCGCAATGTCAGGTGGGGAGCCATAGTCGCAGGCAGGCGAGGGTGACCAGGGCTTGGTAGTGGCGGGCTCGTTTGTCGTAGCGGGTGGCGAG
>NZ_JBFBGN010000072.1:0-35998 GCF_040684675.1 Streptomyces sp. NPDC089915
GCCCGGGGGGCCCGGGCCGGAGGTCGCGCTGGTGGTGGTCGCGCCCCGGGACGGGCTCCAGGCGTGGGCGCCCGATCCGGCGACGGCCGCCGACTGGGTGGCGACGGGGACCCCGCACCTGTACGCGGGCGTGCTGGAGGGGACGGGGCTGGTCGGGCCGCTGGTGCTGCCGGGGGTGACGGCCTGCGCCGGGTGCATGGAGCGCGAGCGCGTCGGCCGGGATCCGGCCTGGCCGCGGATGCTGGTCCAGTGGCGGTCGGCGCACCGGCGCGGGGAGGGGGCCGCCTGCGATCTGGGGCTGTCCACGGCGGTGGCGGGGCTGGCCGCGGCCCACGCCCTGGCCTTCCTGGACGGGCGGCTGCCCGCCTCCGCCGGTGCCCGCTGGGAGGCCGCCCTGCCCGCCCTGCACTGGGAGCGCTCGGCGCCGGTCCCGCATCCGGACTGCCCGTGCGGGGCGGCCGTGCCGGCGCGGCCGGAAGCGGTGCGGTCGTGAGCGGCCTGACTCCCGCCGGATCCCCGCCAGGTACCCCGGTCCGGTGCGCGGGACGGCCATGGCAGGATGCGACGGGGGCCGAGCTGCGCCCCGAACCGCCGCTCGCGGCACAGCAGTCTGGGAACTGGAGGGACGCATGTCTGATCTTCCCCGGAAGGCGGTCACCCGTACGGTCAAGCTGGCCGCGCTGCCGCTCGGTATCGCGGGGCGGGCCACCTGGGGGCTGGGGAAGCGGATCGGCGGCAAGTCCGCCGAGATCGTGGCCCGGGAGCTCCAGCAGCGCACCGCCGAGCAGTTGTTCCGCACGCTCGGTGAGCTCAAGGGGGGTGCCATGAAGTTCGGGCAGGCCCTGTCGGTGTTCGAGTCGGCCCTTCCCGAGGAGGTCGTCGGCCCCTACCGGGCGGCGCTGACCAAGCTTCAGGAGGCGGCCCCTCCGCTGCCGGCGGCGCGGGTGCACCAGGTGCTGGCGGAGCGGCTCGGCGAGGACTGGCGCGAGCTGTTCGAGGAGTTCGAGGACAAGCCGGCCGCGGCCGCCTCGATCGGGCAGGTGCACCGGGCCGTGTGGCACGACGGGCGGCGGGTGGCGGTCAAGGTCCAGTACCCGGGGGCCGGTGAGGCGTTGCTGTCGGACCTCAAGCAGCTGGGCCGGTTCGCCGGACTGCTGGGACCGCTGATCCCGGGCATGGACGTCAAGCCGCTGATCACCGAGCTGCGCGACCGGGTCGCGGAGGAGCTGGACTACGAGCTGGAGGCCGAGGCCCAGCGGACGCACGCGGACGCCTTCGACGGGGACGACGACGTGCTCGTCCCGGACGTGGTGCACCAGGGCGACCAGGTTCTGGTGACCGAGTGGCTGGAGGGCACCCCGCTGTCGGAGGTGATCGCCGACGGCACCACCGAGGAGCGCGACCGCGCCGGCCAGTTGCTGACCCGGTTCCTCTTCTCCGGCCCCGCGCGCACCGGGCTGCTGCACGCCGATCCCCACCCGGGGAACTTCCGGCTCATAACCGGTGCGGACGGCCGGATGCGGCTGGGCGTGCTGGACTTCGGCACGGTGGACCGGCTGCCCGGCGGCTGGCCCAAGCCGATCGGCCGGTCGCTGCGGATGACCCTGGACGGGGACGCCGAGGGGGTCTACGGGCACCTGTGCGCCGAGGGGTTCGTGAAGGAGTCCATCGAACTCGACCCGGAGGCGGTGCTCGACTACCTCAAGCCGATCATCGAGCCGGCCGAGGCCGACGAGTTCACCTTCACCCGCTCGTGGCTGCGCGGCCAGGCGGCGCGGATCGCCGATCCCCGCTCGCCCGCCCACCAGTTGGGACGGCAGATCAACCTGCCGCCGTCCTACCTGCTGATCCACCGGGTGACGCTGAGCACCATCGGGGTGCTGTGCCAGCTGGGCGCGACGGTGCGGCTGCGGGACGAACTGGACGCCTGGCTGCCCGGGTTCGCCCCGGAGGACTGAGGCTCCGGCCGGGCCGGCCCGGGGTCACCACCAGGCGGAGTCGAGCCGGCCCTCGATCGCCCGGAGGTTGGCGCGCGCGCAGTCGACGCAGAAGTACTGTCTGGTCCCGTTCTCCACCGAGCAGGTCCAGGTGGGCGGGGCGCCGTTCGGGGAGCGGGCGCCGCAGCGCGCGCAGACGACGGACTGGTCCTCGGGTCCCGGCTTGGCGGCGGGGTGGGGAGTCGGCTGGTCCACCACCAGACGATATCCCCGAGGAGCCCGGGCGGGCCCCGCAACGCACCGGAGAGACCGGTCCGTTCGGACCGGTCCCTCCGGGGGCGCCGTCGCCGGCCGGGTTCGGCCGGCTCGGGCGGTGGTCAAGCCGCTGTCAAGCCGCTGTCGGGCCGTTCGCGCGCCGGGGTTCCGGCTCCGTGCGGACGGTCAGTGCATGACGGCCATGGCGAGCGCGCGCCGGGCGCGCAGCGAGACGCGCTCGGCCTTGCGCTGCATGCGCCGGGCGGCGACCAGGCGCACGGCGTGACGCTGGGCGTCCACCTCGCGCAGCCGGTCGTCCATATGCGCACGGGCGAGGGATTCTGGCATGAGTTGCATTTCGCGGGTCCTGTTCTGACGCGAGGTGATCGCGCCGGTGGTGATGAAGTCTGCGGTGGCGGAGCCGTTGGGCTGCTCGCTCGTGGTGGCGTGGGGGGACATGGGGGCCTGCTTCAGGGGGTCGTGCGTCAGGGGGCGGTCGATGGTTCCGGTGGCGGTCATG
The DNA here is from genome assembly GCF_040684675.1 of Streptomyces sp. NPDC089915. Lineage (NCBI taxonomy): Bacteria > Bacillati > Actinomycetota > Actinomycetes > Kitasatosporales > Streptomycetaceae > Streptomyces > Streptomyces sp. NPDC089915. The sequence goes on from NZ_JBFBGN010000072.1 coordinate 2,713, forward strand.
CCGCTGCGACCGGGTTCTTGCGCGGGCGGCCGCGGGGCCGCTTGCGGGCCACGACCACGCCCTGGACGAAGAGCTCTCCGCCCCAGACGCCCCAGGGCTCGCGGCGCTCCTTGGCGCCGGCGAGGCAGGCCTCGACCAGCGGGCAGGTGCCGCAGAGGGACTTGGCGTACTCGACGTCCGCCGGGGACTCGGCGAAGAAGACCTCGGGGTCGAAGGTGCGGCAGGGGACGGGGACGCCGAGGTTCTCGATGGCGTCGTCGAGCGCGGTGAGCGCGGTGAGGGGGGTCAAGGCGGGGTCCTCCGGGACTGCGGGCGGGGAGATCGTTTGGGTCTGCGGTACGGACGGGGCGTGCGCTTCGAGTTGCACGGTTGTCTCTTCCTCGTCTTGTTCGGCTAGTCGTTCCGGCCGGTCGGCCGGGTGGCGGCTGTGGTACCTGGTCTTGCCAGTCCCGAGGCCCCTTCGCTCCGTCAGCCCCGTTCGGGGACAAACAGAAGGGCCGCGGATCCCGGGTGGGGTTCCGCGGCCCTGAAGGCGCCGGCCTGATCATGAGATCAGGCTGGATCACTCCAGGGTTCGAGCCCGCGGAAGGCCCACATCAGGTGGTGCTGCGTCGTCGTCTGCTGCTGCTTGAATCCGGCACCGGCCGCGGCTGCGGGGCCATAGGCGGCGTGCGCCTGCTTGGCTCCTGCTACTGCCACCAGTGCCTTGGTCGGTCGTTCGTTGCGCTCGCTGACCGGGAGGGTCGCCAGCAGGGCGGGCTTGTCGGCGGAAATCGCGGACAGACCGGTGCCCCGGAGGGAGACGGAACCGAGCAGGCAGGAAGCGTCGACCGAGCGATCGGTCATTTTGGTGAAGGTCATGAAGCTGGTCACTGGTCTCGCCTCCTCTCGGCGTCTCGGGGACCCGGCCCCGGGGGGCCTGTCCCATGCGTATTCGGATAAGTACAGCACGGATCCCGGGCTTCGGAGAAGCCACCGTTTCCGTTGCTAAGAACCTATGGGGATTGGCTGGGCATGTGCAAACTATTTTTCCGACGAGTTTCTACGCGTCGTCAGGATCCTCGCCCGCGGGGTCCTGACCTGCGCAGATCGCCAGGACGTCGGCTCCGTACCGGTCGAGCTTGCGGCCGCCCACTCCAGAGATCATCGAGAGCTCGCCCGGCTCGGACGGCGCGGCCTCCGCGATGGCCATCAGCGTCTTGTCGGTGAAGACGCAGTACGCGGGCAGCCCCTGGAGCTTGGACTGGCCGGCCCGCCACTCGCGCAGCCGCTCGTAGAGGCCCTCGTCCATGTCGGAGGGGCAGTCCCCGCAGCGCATCAGCTTGATGTCGCCGGCCTCGGTCAGGGTGCGGCCGCAGACCCGGCACAGCACCGGTCCCCGGCTGCCGCGCCTGCGCACCCCGCGCTCGGCGGGCGCCGCCCCGGCCCCCGCCCGCGCCCCGGGGGCCGCGGAGCCCGGCCGCAGGCCGTTCAGGAAGCGGCTGGGGCGACGGGAGGCCCGGCCCCCCGGAGCCCGCGAGAGCGCCCAGGAGAGCGTCAGGTGCTGCCGCGCGCGGGTCACCCCGACGTACAGGAGCCGGCGCTCCTCCTCGACCTGCTCGTCGGTCTTGGCGTAGGTGATCGGCATCATGCCGTCGGTGAGGCCGACGAGGAACACCGCGTCCCACTCCAGGCCCTTCGCCGCGTGCAGCGAGGCGAGGGTGACGCCCTGGACCGTCGGAGCGTGCTGCGCGGCCTTGCGCTCCTCCAGTTCGACGGTGAGCTCGGGCAGGCCCGCGCCCGGCCGGGCGCGGGCGAAGTCCTCGGCGAGGCGGACCAGCGCGGCCAGGGACTCCCACTGGTCGCGCACGGCGCCGGAGCCGGCGGGCGGCTCGGCCGTCCAGCCGGTGGAGCTCAGCACGGCGCGGACCTGGGCGCCCAGCTCCACGACGTCCTCCAGCAGCGGGTCGTTCCCGGCGGAGCGGGCGGCTCCGCGCAGGGCGAGGACGGCCTTCTGGACCTCGGCCCGCTCGAAGAAGCGCTCGGCGCCGCGCAGCTGGTAGGGGACCCCGGCGTCGGCGAGGGCCTGCTCGTAGACCTCCGACTGGGCGTTGATGCGGAAGAGCACGGCGATCTCGCCGGCCGGGACTCCGGCGGCGATCAGGTCGCGGACCCGGCGGGCGACGCCCTCGGCCTCGGCGGGCTCGTCCGGGTACTCGGCGTAGGCGGGGTCGGGGCCGGGCTCGCGCTGGGAGATCAGCTCCAGCCGGTGCTCGGCGGCCCGGCCCTTCGCCTGGCTCAGCAGGCCGTTGGCGAGGTGGACCACCTGGGGGGTGGAACGGTAGTCGCGGACCAGCTTGACCACCGTCGCGTGGGGGTAGCGGGTGCGGAAGTTCAGCAGGTGGTCGGGGGTGGCGCCGGTGAAGGAGTAGATGGTCTGGCTGGCGTCGCCGACGACGCAGAGGTTGTCGCGCTCGCCGAGCCACAGCTCCAGCAGCCGCTGCTGGAGCGGGCTGACGTCCTGGTACTCGTCCACCACGAAGTGCTGGTACTGGGTGCGGATCTGCTCGGCGATGTCGTGCCGGTCCTGGAGGATGCCGACGGTGAGGAGCAGCACGTCCTCGAAGTCGATCATGCCGCGGTCGCGCTTGAGCTGCTCGTAGGTGCCGTAGATCTGGGCGATCTCGGCGGTGTCGCGGGGGGCCTCGCGGCCCGCCTTGAGGGCGGCGGCGGGGTAGTCGGCGGGGACGGTCTGGGTGACCTTGGCCCATTCGATCTCGCCGGTGACGTCGCGCAGCTCGCCCCGGTCGAGGCGGACGCGGCAGCGCGCCCCGGCCTCGGCCACGAACTGGATCTTGCGCTCCAGGAGCCGGGGGACGTCCCCGCCGACGGCCCTGGGCCAGAAGTACTGGAGCTGGCGCAGGGCGGCGGAGTGGAAGGTGCGGGCCTGGACCCCGCCGGCGCCCAGCGCGCGGAGCCGGCCGCGCATCTCCCCGGCGGCGCGGTTGGTGAAGGTGACGGCGAGCACGCTGGCGGGCATGAGCTGCCCGGAGCGGACCCCGTACGCGATCCGGTGGGTGATCGCGCGGGTCTTGCCCGTACCGGCTCCGGCCAGCACGCACACCGGGCCGCGCAGGGTCGTGGCGACCTCGCGCTGCTCCGGGTCGAGGCCCAGGAGCACGGCGTCGGCGTCGGCCGCGCCGGTACCCGGGCCGGCCGGGAACGAAGGGGGCTGCGTTGCTGCTGTCACCCCAACATGCTGCCAGGTCGGCCGGGGCGGGCGGGACATCCGTCCACAGGCCCGGTCGGGTTGTCGGATGGGTCATACCGGCCGGGGAACGGGAATGGCCCGGGGGCGGCGTACGTTCGAGTACTCGGACCGGGCGGGCTCCGGTCCCCCAGGCCTCACAGACCAGACCTCACAGAGGAGCGAGCATGCAGGACACGGGCACGGTCACGATGTACAGCACCACCTGGTGCGGCTACTGCCGCCGGCTGAAGACCCAGCTGGACCGGGAGGGGATCGCGTACAACGAGATCAACATCGAGCTCGACCCGGCGTCCGCCCAGTTCGTGGAGCAGGCCAACGGCGGCAACCAGACCGTCCCGACCGTGCTCGTGAAGTCCGCCGCCGGCAACGAGTCCGTCATGACGAACCCGAGCCTCGCGCAGGTCAAGCAGGCCCTCGCCGTCTGACCCCCGGGTACGCGGACACGCGGAAGGCCCCCGCCGAGGCGGGGGCCTTCCGCGTGTGACGAAGGTTACGCGGCCGGCGCGGGCTTCGGCAGCGGCCGCCCGTACCAGAGCTCGACGAGCCGGGCCGCGATCGAGATCCCCGACGGCGGGACGACCGCGCCGGACTCGAAGGCCTCGCGGAGCTCCTCGCGGGAGAACCAGCGGGCCTCCTGGATCTCCTCGCCGTCGACCGTGATCTCGGAGCTGACGGCCCGGGCGTTGAAGCCCAGCATCAGGCTGTACGGGAAGGGCCAGGGCTGGCTGGCGACGTACTCGACCTCGCCGATGCGCACGCCCGCCTCCTCCCACACCTCGCGGACCACGGCCGCCTCTATCGACTCGCCCGGCTCCACGAACCCGGCCAGGGTGGAGAAGCGGCCCTCGGGCCAGTGCACCTGGCGGCCGAGCAGCGCGCGGTCCTGCTCGTCGGTGACCAGCATGATCACCGCGGGGTCGGTGCGCGGGTAGTGCTCGGCGCCGCAGCCCGGGCAGCGGCGGATGTGCCCGGCGGCCGCGACGACCGTGCGCTCGCCGCAGCGGGAGCAGAAGCGGTGCATGCGCTGCCAGTTCTCCAGCGCCACCGCGTGCACCATCAGCCCGGCGTCGCGCGGGTTCAGCAGCAGCCCGGCCTCGCGCAGCCCGGCGGGGCGGGCCGACTGGTCCATGCGGCCCGGCAGGGAGTCCTTCTGCAGCGCGAAGTACCGTACGCCGTCCTCGTCGGTGCCCAGGAAGTACCGGTGGGTCTCGGTGGCCGGGGCCTCGAAGGCCGGGGTCATCACGATGCCGGTGCCGCCGTCGGGGGTGTCGTCGATCAGCACCTGGCCGCCGGAGACGACGAAGACGCGGGTCGTCGGGTGGCTCCAGGCGGCGGCGAGCCAGGCCTCGTCGAGGCGGTGGTGCGCGGCGCGGTCGATGTCGCTCGGCGCCGTGAGCGACAGTGGGCGCTCGGTGTGCGTGCTCACAGGTACTTCCAACTCCCCCGGTGGATGGGACAAGGCAGGCGTACGGACGTGGGTGCGTGCGGTCAGGCCGTGGTGGCGGCCGCCGCGGGCGTGGGCGGTGCCCAGTTCTCGGCGAGGTCGCCCCACAGGTGGGCGGCGGTCTCGACGCCCTTGAGGAGCAGGTCCAGCTCGACCTTCTCGTTCGGGGAGTGCCAGCCGTCGGAGGGGACGGAGATGCCGAGGAACAGCACGGGGGCGTCCAGGACGTCCTGGAGGTCGGCGGCCGGGCCGGAGCCGCCCTCGCGGGTGAAGCGGACCTGCTGCCCGAAGGCGCGGCCCATGGCCCGCACGACGGACTGGAGCGCCGGGTGGTCCAGCGGGGTCAGGCAGGGGCGGGTGGGCGCGCCGAAGGTGATGGAGTGCCGGATCCCGGCCGGGACGCGGGCCGCGACCCAGTCGCGCACGGCGGCCTCGACCTCGTACGGGTCCTGCCCCGAGACCAGCCGGAACGACAGCTTCAGGTGGGCGGAGGCGGGCACGATGGTCTTGCCGCCGGGGCCCTGGTAGCCGCCGCCGATGCCGTTGACCTCGGCGGTCGGGCGGGCCCAGACGCGCTCCAGGGTGGAGTAGCCGGCCTCGCCGGAGGCGGCGTGGGACTTGGCCGTGCGCAGCCACTCGGCCTCGTCGAAGGGCAGCTCCGAGATCAGCCGGCGCTCGGCGTCGGTGAGCTCGGTGATGTTGTCGTAGAAGCCGGGGATCGTGACCCGCTCGTCCTCGTCGTGCAGGGCCGCGACGATCCGGGCGGCGACGGTGGCCGGGTTGGGCACGGCCCCGCCGAAGGCGCCCGAGTGGATGTCCTGGTCGGGGCCGTGGAAGTCGATCTCGCAGTCGGCGACGCCGCGCATGCCGGTGCAGACGGTGGGGGTGGTCTCCGACCACATGCCGGTGTCGGAGACGATCACGACGTCGGCGGCGAGCTCGGCGGCGCGCGCCTCGACGAGCGCGCGGAAGTGCGGGGAGCCGGACTCCTCCTCGCCCTCGATGAGGAGCTTGAGGTGCACGGCGGGGGCCTCGGCGCCGGTGGCGGCGAGGTGGGCGCGCACGCCCAGGGTGTGGAAGAAGACCTGCCCCTTGTCGTCGGCGGCGCCGCGCCCGTACATCCGGCCGTCCTTGACGACGGGCTCGAAGGGCTCGGTGTGCCAGCCGTCGGCGAGGGCCGCGGGCTGGACGTCGTGGTGGCCGTAGACGAGGACGGTGGGGGCGGAGGGGTCGGCGGCGGGCCAGTGGGCGAAGACGGCGGGGGCTCCGGCCGTCTCCCAGACCCCGGTGACCGGGAAGCCGGTCTCCTTGAGCTTCGCGGCGAGCCATTCGGCGCTGCGGCGTACATCGCCCGCGTGCTCGGGCTGGGCCGACACGGACGGGATGCGCAGCCACTCGGCGAGGTCGTCGAGGAAGGCCGTGCGGTGGGTGTCGATGTACGTGCGGACGACGTTGTCCGGGGTTTCGCTCATGGCCACGAGCCTAGCCGTCCGCCTGGTGGACGCCGTCCGTGCCCGTTTCGCCTTGGAGGATCGCCTCAAGGCGCTCGCGTCCTGGCAGGTCGCGGGGGCGGATGACGCGGCCGCTGCGGACGTGGAGGAAGGCGGCGGAGACCCGGTCGAGGGGGGTGCCGGTGGCCTCCGCCCAGGCGAGCCGGTAGACGGCGAGCTGGAGGGGGTCGGCCTGGGTGGTGCGGCCGGTCTTCCAGTCGACGACCTCGTACGAGCCGTCGGGGTCGCGGTAGACGGCGTCGATCCGGCCGCGGATGACCCGGCCGGCGAGGGTGATCTGGACGGGGGCCTCCATCCGGTACGGGGTGCGCTCGGCGTACTCGCTGCGCTCGAAGGCGGCCTTGAGGGCTTCGAGGTCGGCGGCGTCGGCGATCTCCTGGTCGGTGCCGGGGAGGTCCGCGGCGGGGTCGAGGACGTCGAGGTGGGGCAGGGGCAGGGCGTCGAAGCGGGACTCGACCCAGGCGTGGAAGCGGGTGCCCTGGCGGGCGGCGGGCTGCGGGGGCTTGGGCATGGGGCGGGCGAGGTCGCGGACGAAGGCCTCCTCGTCGGCGGCGAGGCGCAGGAGCTGGCTCGCGGAGAGGGAACCGGGCAGCTCGACGTCGCGCACGGCGGCGCGGGCGCGCAGCAGCTCGCCCTCCAGGGCGTCGAGGTCACGGTCCCAGGAGGCGATGGCGCGGGCCTCTTCGGGGGTGAGCCGGTCGCCTGCGGCGGGCTGGGAGGGGTTCTCGGGCCCCGGCCCGGCGGAGGGCAGCACGACTTCGCCGGCCCAGAGGTCGTCCGCGGCGGGCTCGGGCCGGGGGCCGGAGTCCCCCACCCCGCCCCTTCCCGAAACCGGGGCTCCGCCCCGGACCCCGTCCGGGTCCGGCGCGGCTGCGCCGGCACGGCCCGTCGGGGCTTCGCCCCACGGGTCCACGGGCACGGCTTCGCCGGCCCAGAGGTCGTCGGCGGCGGGCGCGGCGGTGTCGGCGGGCGCGGTGGCGGTGGGTAGGGGGTCCGCCCAGGGGTCGGTGTCGGGCGGTTCGTCCTCGTAGGAGGGGTCCTCGCAGTGCGGGGGCCAGAGGTAGGCGGTGGCCGGGTCCGGGGCGGGGGGTGCCGGCGGGGTCGTCAGGTGGGATTCCACCAGGGCCGCCGCCTCGCGGCGGAGGGCGAGGGAGTGCGGGTCCAGGGGCAGGGGCCAGGAGTGGTCCGGGGTGGCGTCGGAGGCGAGGGCCGGGTTCTCCGCGTCGGGGGCCGGTTCGTCCGCCCAGGTCTCGATCTCGCCGTAGCCGCGCGCGCAGTGGTCGTGGAGGGCGGTCAGGAACGCGGACGGGCCCCGGCGGCGCTTCTGGGTCGGGCCCCACCAGTGGCCCGAGGCGAGGAGGAGGGAGCGGGGGCGGGTAAAGGTCACGTAGCCGAGGCGGAGCTCCTCCGTCTCCTTGTGGGACTTCAGGGCCGCCTTGAAGGACTTCAGGCCGCCCGAGGTCCACGCCGGGTCGGCGGGCAGGGTGGCGGCGTCGCCGCGCAGGGCGTACGGGAGCACCTTCGGGTACGCGGTCCAGGCCTCCGGGGCCTTCTCCTTGGGGAAGGAGCCCGCGCACAGGTCGGGGACGACCACCACGTCCCACTCCAGGCCCTTGGACTTGTGGGCGGTCAGGACCTTCACCGTGTTCTCCCCGCCGGGCAGAGCGTGGTCCAGGCCCTTCTCGTACTGAGCGGCCGTACGCAGGAAGCCCAGGAACGCCAGCAGGCCCGCCTCGCCGTCCAGCGCCGCGAAGCCGGCCGCGACGTCCAGGAAGCCGGACAGGGTCTCGCGGCGGCGGGCCGCGAGGGCGTGCGGGGAGGCGGAGAGCTCCACGTCCAGCCCGGTGGTGGACAGGACCCGGTGCAGGACGTCCATCAGCGGGTCGGACAGGGAGCGGCGCAGGTCGCGGAGCTCCTGGGCGAGGTGGGCGAAGCGGACCCGGGCGGCCGCGGAGAAGGGGAGCTCCGGGGTGGCCGAGCCGTCCAGGAAGGTCTCCAGGGCGTCGGCCAGGGAGACCACCTCGGCCGGGTCGACTCCCTCGACCGCGGCCGCGAGCCGCCCGTCGGGGCCGTCGGCGGCGCCGGGGCGGGCCACGAGCTGCCGGGCGAGGCGCCCCAGCAGGGCCAGGTCGCGGGCGCCGATCCGCCAGCGCGGGCCGATCAGGAGCCGGACCAGGGCGGCGTTGGCGCCGGGGTCCTGGAGCACCTCGCAGACCGAGACCAGGTCGGCGACCTCGGGCAGGTGCAGCAGGCCCGAGAGGCCCACGACCTCCACGGGCACGTCCCGGGCGACCAGGACCGCCTGGATGCTCGCGAAGTCGGCGGCGGAACGGCACAGGACGGCGATCTCGCCCGGTTCGCGGCCCGTGCGCACCAGGTGCGCCACCGAGTCGCCGAGCCACTCCAGCTCCTCGGCGTGGGTGGGCAGCAGGGCGCAGCGGACCAGGCCGTCGCGTTCGGCGCCGGGGGCGGGGCGCAGGGCCTCGACGCCCTCGTGCATGGCGCGCAGCGGGGCGGCGAGGCCGTTGGCGAGGTCCAGCAGGCGGCCGCCGCTGCGCCGGTTCTCGCTGAGGGACAGGCGGGTGGCGGGGCGGCCGTCGGCGTGCGGGAAGTGTTCCGGGAAGTCGTCCAGGTTGGCGACGGAGGCGCCGCGCCAGCCGTAGATGGCCTGGCAGGGGTCGCCGACGGCGGTCACGGCGTGCCCGGTGCCCCCGCCGAAGAGGCCGGACAGCAGGAGCCGCTGGGCGACGGAGGTGTCCTGGTACTCGTCGAGGAGGACGACGCGGAACTCCTCGCGCAGCAGGGAGCCGACCTCGGGGCGGGTGGTGGCCAGCCGCGCGGAGAGGGCTATCTGGTCGCCGAAGTCGAACAGGTCGCGGGTGCGCTTGGCCGCGCGGTAGCGGACGACGAGCTCCAGCAGCTCCAGGCGGCCGCGGACCGCCTCGGGGGCCTTGCGCAGGTCCTCGTTGGTGAGCTTGGCGTCGGCGAGGACGCCGAGGAGCTCCGTGTCATACGCGCGCAGCTCCGCCGGTTCGACCAGGTGCTCGGAGAGTTCCCCGTCGAGCGCGAGGAGGTCGCTGACCAGGTCGGGGACGGACTTGGTGAGGGCCGGGTAGGGGCCTGGGGCCTCGCGGAGCACCTTCGCGGCGAGCTGGAAGCGGGTGGCGTCGGCGAGGAGGCGGGCGCTGGGTTCCAGGCCGATGCGCAGGCCGTGATCCTTGAGGAGCTGGCCGGCGAAGGCGTGGTACGTGGAGATGCGGGGCTCGCCGCCGGCCGCGCCGGGGTCGGCCGGGGAGGGGTCCGGGTCGGTGACGCCGGCCCGCTCCAGGGCTTTGCGTACGCGTTCGGCGAGTTCACCGGCGGCCTTGTTGGTGAAGGTCAGGCCGAGGACCTGTTCGGGGGCGACGGCGCCGGTGCCGACGAGCCACACGACGCGGGCGGCCATCACGGTCGTCTTGCCGGAGCCGGCGCCGGCGACGATGACCTGGGGGGCGGGCGGAGCGGTGACGCAGGCCAGCTGTTCGGGCGTGAAGGGGATCCCGAGGAGCTCCTTGAGCTGCTCGGGGTCGTCGAGGACGGGGGCGCGCCCGGACGCGTACGCGGTCACCTCAAAAGGCTAGCCGCCCGCACCGACACTCCCGGCCGCCGTCTCATTCCACGGTCTGGCGGCCCTCGGGGAGGGCGCTGCAGGAGCTGCGGAAGGAGCAGCGCTTGCAGTGTTCGCCGGTGGCGGGTGCGAAGCGTTCGTCCAGGACCCGGCCGGCGGCGGTGGCCAGCAGGTCCCCGACCCAGGCGCCCGAGCTGCCCGCGGAGAGCGCCTCCTGCGCCTGGATCTTCGGGACCTCCTCGCCGCCGTCGCGCTTCGCGGCGCCCTGGCGGAGCTGGACGAGCTCGGCGCCGCCGGGTTCGGGGCGGCGGCCGTCGAAGACCTCGTCGACGGCTCCCTCGCGGACGGCGAGCTGGTAGACGGCGAGCTGGGGGTGGCGGGCGACCTCGTCGCGGGTGGGAGCGCCCTTGCCGGTCTTGAAGTCGACGACGTACGCGCGGCCCTGCGGGTCGGCCTCGACGCGGTCCATGGAGCCGCGGACGCGGACGGCGTACTCGCCGGCGTCGAGGGTGACGTCGAAGTCGTGCTCGGTGGCGACGGCGGTGCGGCCGCCGCGGTCGGTGGTGTGCCAGCGCAGGAAGCGTTCCAGGGCGGCGCGGGCGTTGTCCTTCTCCTGGCGGGACTTCCAGGGGGCGTCGAAGGCGAGGGCGTCCCAGACGGAGTCGAGGCGCTCCATGAGGACGGCGAGGTCGGCGGGGGTGCGGCCGGAGGCGACCTCGTCGGCGAGGACGTGGACGACGTTGCCGAAGCCCTGGGCGGCGGTGGAGGGGGCGTCGGCCTTGACCTCGCGGCCCAGGAACCACTGGAGGGAGCAGGTGTTGGCGAGCTGGTCCAGGGCGCTGCCGGAGAGGGTGACGGGCCGGTCGCGGTCGCGGAGGGGGACGGTGGCGGCGGTGGGCTCGTACAGGCCCCACCAGCGCTGCGGGTGCGCGGCGGGGACCAGGGGGCGGTCCTCGTCGTCGGTGAGCGCGGCGAGCCGGGCCAGGCGCCGGGCGGCGGCGTCGCGCAGGGCGGGCGAGGCGTCGGGGTCGACGGTGGTGGCGCGGAGCTCGGCGACCAGCGCGGGGACGGCGAGGGGGCGGCGGGGGCGGCCGGTGACGTCCTTGGGGGTGACGCCGAGTTCGGTGAGGAAGCGGGAGGGCTGGTCGCCGTCCTCGGCGGGGGCCTTGACGGCGGTGACGACGAGGCGGTGGCGGGCGCGGGTCGCGGCCACGTAGAACAGCCGGCGCTCCTCGGCGAGGAGGGCGCCGGGGGTGAGGGGTTCGGCGAGGCCGTCGCGGCCGATGCGGTCGGCTTCCAGGAGGGAGCCGCGGCGGCGCAGGTCGGGCCAGACCCCTTCCTGGACCCCGGCGACGACGACGAGGCCCCACTCCAGGCCCTTGGAGCGGTGGGCGGTCATCAGGCGGACGGCGTCGGAGCCGGCCGTCCGGCCGGTGAGGGTGTCGGCGGCGATGTCCTCGGCTTCGAGCTGCTCCAGGAAGTTGAGGGCGCCGCGGCCGCCGGTGCGCTCCTCGGCGCGGGCGGCGTTGTCGAAGAGGGCGCAGACGGCGTCGAGGTCGCGGTCGGCGTTGCGGCCGGCCGGGCCGCCGCGGCGGGCCTGGCGTTCGAGGCGCTGCGGCCAGGGGGTGCCGTCCCAGAGGGTCCAGAGGGCCTCTTCGGCGGTGCCGCCGCCCTGGAGGAGCTCGCGGGCCTTGCGCAGGAGCAGGCCGAGGCGCTGCGCGCCGCGGGCGTACGCGGGGTCGTGCGCGGTGAGGCGTTCGGGCTCGGCGAGGACACGGGCCAGCAGGACGTCGGAGGGCGCGGGTACGGAGACCCCGGCGGCCCGCTCCTCGTCCCGCAGGGCCCGCCCGAGGCGGCGCAGGTCGGCGGCGTCCATCCCGCCGAGCGGCGAGGAGAGCAACTCGATGGCGGCCTCGACCCCGACCCACCCTTCGCCTCCGGCGGTTCCGGGGGCGGGGGCGGCTTCGCCGGGGGCGGCGGCGTCGGGGTCCGGCTCGGCGGCCGGCAGGGCGGGGGCGGCGGGCGCGGGGGCATCCGCCGTGGCCGGCGACACCGGCGCGGCGGTCGGCAGGAGGGCGGGGCCCGGCTCCGTGGCCGGACCGGCGGTGTCCTGCCCGTCGGCGGCCGTCGGCCCCGCGCCCTGCGGGGCGCCGGCGCCCGGGCCACCGTCCGGCAGGTCGGCGTGGTCGGCGGCACCCGGGCCGGCGTCGGGCAAGTCGGCGGGGTCGGTGGCGGCCCGCGCCCCTTCCGGGAGGGTCGCGGCTGCCGTGGCCGTCGTGCGGAGGGCAGTCAGGAGGGGGGCTATCGCCGGTTCGTGGCGCAGGGCCATCGCCGTGGCGTCCGTCTCCGCCGGGACGCCCGCCGCGATCAGGGCGCGGCGCATCGCCGGGAGGGTGCGGCCGCCCGAGCGGACCAGGACCGCCATGTCCCCCCAGGGGACGCCGTCCTCCAGATGGGCCCGGCGCAGCAGGTCGGCGATGTTGTCCAGCTCGGCCCCGGCCGTCGGGTACGTGTACACCTCGACCCGGCCGCCGTCCCGGACGGGGGCGAGGTCGCGGTGGGCCCGTACGGCGGCGGCGGGCAGGCGCGGGACCGGCATGCGGGTGGTCAGCAGGCGGGTGGCGGCCAGCAGGTTCGCGCCCGAGCGGCGGCCGACGGTGAGGGCGCGGACCCGGGCGCCGGGGAAGGCGGTCTCGAAGTCGAGGGTGTTGTTGATGTCGGCGCCCCGGAAGGCGTAGATCGACTGGTCCGGGTCGCCGAAGGCGACGAGCGTGCCCGCCGGGCCGTTGAGCGCGCGCAGCAGCCGCAGCTGGGAGGCGTCCGTGTCCTGGTACTCGTCCACGTAGATCACGTCGTAGGAGGAGGCCAGGGACGGGGTCTCCTCGGCGAGGAGGACGGCGCGGTGGACGAGCTCGGCGTAGTCCAGGGAGCCCTGGAGGTCCAGGACGTCGAGGTACTCGGAGAGGAAGGCGGCCGCCGCCTTCCAGTCGGGGCGGCCGATGCGGTCGGCGAACGCGGCGAGGGCGCGCGGCCCCAGGCCCAGCTCGCGGGCGCGGGCCAGGACGGCGCGCACCTCGTCCGCGAAGCCGCGCGTGGTCAGCGCGGCCCTCAGGTCCTCGGGCCAGCGGATGGAGCGCAGCCGGCGCTGGCCCTCCAGCAGGGTGCGGACCATCACGTCCTGCTCCGGTCCGGACAGCAGGCGCAGCGGGTCCGCGAAGAGCTCGTGGTCCTGGTGGGCGCGGACCAGGCCGTAGCAGAAGGAGTGGAAGGTGGTGGCCTGCGGGGCGCGGGCGCCGCCGAGCCGCAGGGCGGCGCGGTCGCGCAGTTCGACGGCGGCCTTGCGGCTGAAGGTGAGGATCAGGACGCGGGCCGGGTCCGTCCCGGCCTCGACGCGGGCGGCGGCCGCCTCGACGAGGGTGGTGGTCTTTCCGGTGCCGGGGCCGGCGAGGACGAGCAGGGGTCCGGCGGTGTGATCAACCACCGCCCGCTGGGCCGCGTCCAGAACAGGGGGGGCCACCTGCCGCGGGCCGGTGCGCACCAGGCGGTACGCGTCGGGCGTACGCGTACGCCGCTCCGTGCGGCCGGGAGGAGAGGTGATCACGTGGGGTGCCGGTCCTGGTGGGTCTGCGGGTGCTGTCAGCGGGACGGCCGGCGCGGGCGCCGAAGCCGAAGAGGCAACGCTACGGCAACCGGCCGGGCGGCCGCAGTCCCTCGCGGCGGGCCCGGGCGTCGACCCGGGGGCCCCGTGGGCCGTCCCCCGTACGGGCCTGCGGGCGCCCGTACGGATTCCGGATGGCCGAAGCTGTCAGATGTGACCCTCGTCGCCTCCGGCGCCCTCCCCGTGCCCGTCCCAGCGTGCCCGCCGCATCGCCAGCCGCGGCTCGCCGGAGGGGGTCTCGCGCAGCGGGGTGCCCTCGGCGCGGTAGTGCTCCAGGGCCCGCCGCTCGTGGCCGGGCAGGGGGACGCCGTCGGCGCGCACCACCCGCCACCAGGGCACGGCTCCTCCGTACAGGGCCATGACGCGCCCGACTTGGCGGGGTCCGCCCTCGCCGAGCCACTCGGCGACGTCCCCGTACGTCATCACCCGGCCGGGCGGAATCCGCTCGGCCGCCTCCAGTACCCGCTCCGCGTACGCGGGCAGTTCTCCGCTCATTCGGCCCATGGTGCCGGATGCCGCGGACCCCTCGCCGGAAGCTTCGGTTCCATACCGGCGCGCACCCTGATGCCCCGCGGGGGCGCCCGTCCGTGCCACCATCTTCCGGGCGGTGACTGGTGATACGTGATCAAGAAGAGACGGAAGTGACGGCGAAGGAGCGGGGTGTGAGCCCTCCGGACGGCGCGGGAGCGGGCGAGGGAGCCCGCCCGCACAACGACGCGCCCGACGGGGATCCCGCACGCCCCGGGGAGCCCGCCGCGGACACCGGCGGGGACGCGCACGCGCGGCCCGGCCCCCACGATCCACACCCCGACGACCCGCCCGGCCACACCCCGACGGCGGCGGACACCGTGGAGGTCGACGAGCCGCTGCTCGCCGCCCGCGTGCACCGCCCCTCCGACCTCGTACGCCTCCTCGTCGGCATCCTCGGCATCGCCGTCGTGCTCGGCATCGCCGCCTTCGCGCACGGCACGACGGTGGGCCTGGAGGCCGACATCAGCAAGGGCACCGGCCAGGCGCCCGACGTGCTGATCAAGGTCGCGGGGCTGGTGTCGAGCATCGCGGTGCTCCTCGTCCCCGTCGCCTTCGCCATCGAACGGCTGATCAAACGCGACGGGCTGCGCATCGCCGACGGCGTCCTCGCCGCCGTCCTCGCGCACGGGGTGACCCTCGCCACCGACCTGTGGGTCTCCCAGGGCGCCGCCGACACCATCCAGGAGGCGCTGACCCGGTCCGCCGGCGACGGGGCGCTCACCGACCCGGTGCACGGGTACCTCGCGCCCGTGATCGCGTACATGACGGCCGTCGGGATGACCCGGCGGCCGCGCTGGCGGGTCGCGCTGTGGGTGGTGCTGCTGCTGGACGCCTTCGCGATGCTGGTCGGCGGCTACACCACGCCGTTCTCGATCATCCTGACGGTGCTGATCGGCTGGAGCGTCGCGTACGGGACCCTGTACGCGGTCGGCTCGCCGAACGTCCGCCCCACCGGGCAGCACCTCCTCGCCGGACTGCGCCGGGTCGGCTTCCAGCCGGTCAGCGCGATGCGCGCGGAGGCCCCCGACGGGGACACCGCCGAGACCGGCGACCGGGGCCGGCGCTACCACGTCACGCTGGAGGACGGCCCGCCGCTGGACGTCACCGTCGTGGACCGCGAGCAGCAGGCGCAGGGGTTCTTCTACCGGGTCTGGCGGCGGCTGACCCTGCGCGGGATCACCACCCGGCGCAGCATCCAGTCGCTGCGCCAGGCCCTGGAGCAGGAGGCCCTGCTCGCGTACGCGGCGATCGCGGCCGGGGCGAACGCCCCGAAGCTGATCGCCACCTCCGAGCTGGGACCGGACGCCGTGATGCTCGTCTACGAGCACCTGGGCGGGCGCACCCTGGACGCCCTCCCCGACGAGGAGATCACCGACGAGCTGACCCGCAACGCGTGGGAGCAGGTCCGGGCCCTCCAGTCGCGCCGGATCGCGCACCGCCGGCTCACGGGGGACGCGTTGGTGGTGGATCGTTCCGGCAAGGTCGTCCTCACGGACCTGCGGGGCGGTGAGATCGCGGCCGGAGACCTCGTGCTGCGGATGGACGTCGCCCAGCTGCTGACCACCCTCGGCCTGCGGGTCGGGGCGGAGCGTTCGGTGGCCTCGGCGGTGTCGGTGCTGGGGCCGGACACGGTCGCGGACTGCCTGCCGCTGCTCCAGCCGATCGCGCTGAGCCGCTCCACCCGGGCCACGCTGCGCCGGCTGGCCCGGGAGCGGGCCGACCGGCAGCGGGAGGCCGTACTGGAGTCCTCGCGGGTGGCGAAGGCGGCCCGCGAGGCGGCGTCCGGGACGGCCGGGGCCTCCGGGACCTCGGCGGCCGCGGAGCGCAAGGCGGAGAAGAAGGCGCTGGACGACGCGCTGGAGGGGGCGCGGGAGGAGGACCTGCTCAGCCAGATCCGCCGGCAGGTGCTGCTGATCCGCCCGCAGGCCCCGGTGGAGCCGGCCCGGCTGGAGCGGATCCGGCCGCGGACGCTGGTCTCGTTCATCGCGGGCGCGTTCGGCGCGTACTTCCTGCTGACGCAGCTGGCCCACGTGGACTTCGCGACGATCGTCGGCCAGGCCCAGTGGGGCTGGGTGGGGGCCGCGCTGGCCTTCTCGGCGCTCACCTACGTGGCGGCCGCGATGAGCCTGCTGGGCTTCGTGCCCGAGCGGGTGTCCTTCCTGCGGACGGTGATCGCGCAGGTGGCCGGCTCCTTCGTGAAGCTGGTCGCCCCGGCGGCGGTCGGCGGTGTCGCGCTGAACACGCGGTTCCTGCAGCGGGCGGGGGTGCGGCCGGGGCTGGCGGTGGCGAGCGTGGGTGCCTCGCAGCTGTTCGGGCTGGCCAGCCACATCCTGCTGCTGCTGTCCTTCGGCTACCTGACGGGGACGGAGAAGACCCCGGAGATGACCCCGTCGAGGACGGTCATCGCGGGTCTGCTGACGGTCGCGGTGCTGGTGCTGGTGGTGACGGCGGTGCCGTTCCTGCGGAAGTTCGTGGTGACGCGGGTGCGGGCGCTGTTCGCCGGTGTGGTGCCGCGCATGCTGGACGTGCTCCAGCGGCCGCAGAAGCTGATGACGGGCATCGGCGGGATGCTGCTGCTGACCGGCTGCTTCGTGATGTGCCTGGACGCCTCGATCCGCGCCTTCGGGGGCGGGGCGGCGCTGAGCTACGCGAGCATCGCGGTGGTCTTCCTCGCGGGCAACGCGCTGGGCTCGGCGGCGCCGACGCCCGGCGGCATCGGCGCGGTGGAGACGACGCTGACGCTGGGGCTGATCGCGGCCGGGCTGGAGAAGGAGGTGGCGATCTCCGCGGTGCTGCTGTTCCGGTTGATGACGTTCTGGCTGCCGGTGCTGCCGGGCTGGGTCTCGTTCAATTACCTGACCCGGAAGCAGGCCATTTAGTCTCTCCCCGCCCCGCCCTTTCACCGTTTCCACCTCAATCGCCGGCGGGGCTACAAGATGCGCCTCAATCGCCGGCGGGGCTACAAGATGCGCCTCAAACGCCGGCGGGGCTGGAATTTCGCTGCGCGAGATCCAGCCCGCGGCGGCCCGTTCAGAAGGCCAGGAGGAGGGTCGTCAGGAGGGTGGCCGAGAGGGCCAGTTCCACCGCCCCGACCTTCGCGGGGCGCAGCCCCCGCCCCGGGAGGAGGACCGCCCGGCCGAGGCAGGCCGCGAAGACCGGGGCCAGCCACCAGGACAGGGCCGTCGCCAGGGCGAGCGCCACCGCGTGGTAGGCCGCCGACCCCCGCCGGTACGCCGCCGACCTCCGCTCCCGGATCATCGTCTTCACGTACGGCACCGTCCCCCCGAAGTACAGCAGGCAGGCCGCCGCCGGCCGCCAGGCCGCCGCGGGGTCCAGGCCGCCCAGCCCCGCCGCGACCAGCAGCATCCCGCAGGCCGGCACCACCGCCGCCAGCCCGTTGAGCAGGGCCCGCTCCCGGCCCCGCCACGCGTAGCGGGTGTTGACGGCCACGAACGGCAGCGCGGCCGCCCCCGGGAGGAGGAGCCAGGGGTGGAAGAACGCCAGCGGGAGGGCGAACTGGGCGGCCGCCGTCCCGCACACCACCGCCGGGACCCCGTGCCGCCGCGCCGAGCGCAGGCCGCGCGCGTGCAGCCGGAGCCACTGCTGGCCGTGGAAGGCCGCCGCGTACCCCAGGAGCCAGGCGGCGAACAGCGCGGCGTGCGCCCACCCCGGGTGCGGGGAGAGGAACGTCCCCGTGAGGAAGGGCACCGCCAGCATCGCCCACGCCCCGTGCTGGTCGGGCATCCAGCGGTAGGTCATGTCCGTCGCCTTTCCCGAAAGTGGAATTCCGGCGCGTAATTAAGCCGCGCCGGTACGCAGTTGGGGTCGTTCCAGCCTCGCACCCACTCGGCCCCCGAAAGACCGGAAAGAGGTCACGGGCAATGGGGACCTTTGTCACCGGGTTCCGCTTTCCGGCGGGCGTAGCGTCGGATACGGGCCGGAATTCGACCCTCCCCACCCCTCCCCACCCCCCTGCTTTCCGCCCTGGAGGTCGTCTTGGACGCGCGTCAGGAGAGTCCCTTCCGTTCCCTCGCCGTCGAGGGTGCCCGGCGCGCCGGTGGTTTCTTCACCGACGCCGAGGTCTCCGAGGACCTCCGCACCGTCCACCGCACGGGCGGGCGGGCCGCCGAGTCCTTCTACCGGGACCGGTGGAGCCACGACAAGGTCGTGTACTCGACGCACGGCGTGAACTGCACCGGTTCCTGCCGCTGGAAGGTCTTCGTCAAGGACGGGATCATCACCTGGGAGACCCAGGCCACCGACTACCCCTCGGTGGGCCCGGACCGCCCCGAGTACGAGCCCCGCGGCTGCCCGCGCGGCGCCTCGTTCTCCTGGTACTCGTACTCGCCGACCCGCGTGCGCTACCCGTACGTGCGCGGAACGCTGCTGGAGATGTACCGGGAGGCGAAGGCCCGGCTGAAGGACCCGGTGCTGGCCTGGGCCGACATCCAGGCCGATCCGGAGCGCCGGCGCCGCTACCAGAAGGCCCGCGGCAAGGGCGGCCTGGTGCGGGCCACCTGGGAGGAGGCGACCGAGCTGGTCGCCGCCGCGCACGTGCACACCATCAAGGAGCACGGCCCGGACCGGGTCGCCGGCTTCTCCCCGATCCCCGCGATGTCGATGGCCTCGCACGCCGCCGGCGCCCGCTTCCACTCCCTCATCGGCGCGCCGATGCTCAGCTTCTACGACTGGTACGCCGACCTGCCCGTGGCCTCCCCGCAGGTGTTCGGCGACCAGACCGACGTGCCCGAGTCCGGTGACTGGTGGGACGCCGCCTACCTGATGATGTGGGGCTCCAACGTCCCCGTCACCCGCACCCCGGACGCCCACTGGATGGCGGAGGCCCGCTACCGGGGGCAGAAGGTGGTGGCCGTCTCCCCCGACTACGCGGACAACACCAAGTTCGCCGACGAGTGGATGCACCCCCACCCCGGAACGGACGGCGCGCTGGCCCTGGCGATGGGGCACGTCATCCTGAAGGAGTTCTTCGTCGAGAAGCAGACCCCCTTCTTCACGGACTACGTGCGCACCTACACCGACCTCCCCTTCCTCGTGTCGCTGCGCGAGACGGAACAGGGCCTGGTTCCCGGCAAGTTCGTCACCGCGGCCGACCTCGGCCAGGACACCGAGAACGCGCGGTGGAAGACCGTCCTCGTCGACGACGCCACCGGTGAGCCCGTCGTCCCGAACGGCACGCTCGGCCACCGCTGGGGCAGGAACGAGCAGCCGGAGTGGAACCTCGACCTCGGCGACACCGTGCCCCGCCTCACCCTGCTGGGGGAGGGGGAGAGCGCCGAGATCCTGCTGCCCCGCTTCGAGGAGGGCGGCCGTGACGGCACCGTCCGCCGCGGGGTCCCGGTGCGCCGCCTCGGCGGGCGGCTGGTCACCACCGTCTTCGACCTGATGCTGGCCCAGTACGGGGTCCCCCGCGCGGGCCTGCCCGGTGAGTGGCCGGCCGGGTACGAGGACGCCTCCCAGCCCGGCACCCCCGGCTGGCAGGAGTCGCTGACCTCCGTGCCCGCCGCCCAGGCGGTGCGCGTGGCACGGGAGTTCGCGCGGACCGCCGAGCAGTCGCAGGGCCGCTGCATGATCCTGATGGGCGCGGGCACCAACCACTGGTTCCACTCCGAGACGATCTACCGCGCCTTCCTCGCCCTGCTCACCCTCACCGGCTGCCAGGGCCGCAACGGCGGCGGCTGGGGCCACTACGTCGGACAGGAGAAGTGCCGCCCGGTCACCGGCTGGGCCACCCTCGCCGCCGCCTCCGACTGGTCGCGTCCGCCGCGCCAGATGATCGGCGCCGCCTGGTTCTACCTGCACACCGGCCAGTGGCGGTACGACACCCTGCCCGCCGGGGCGCTGGCCTCCCCGCTCGGCACGGGCGCCTTCGAGGGCATGAGCGGGGCGGACTGCCTGGCCGCGAGCGCCCGGATGGGCTGGATGCCGTCCTACCCGACCTTCGACCGCAACCCCCTCGACCTGGGCGAGGCCGAGGACCCGGTCGGCGAGGCCGTCCGCGCGCTGAAGGACGGCACCCTCGGCTTCGCCGGCGAGGACCCGGACGCCCCGCGCAACTGGCCGCGCGTGCTGAACGTCTGGCGGGCCAACCTGCTGGGGTCCAGCTCCAAGGGGAACGAGTACTTCCTCAAGCACCTCCTCGGCACCCACTCCAACCTCCCCGAGGACGGCCCCCGCTGCACCCCGAGGGACGTCGCCTACCGGGAGGAGGACGTGGAGGGCAAGCTGGACCTGCTGACCACCATGGACTTCCGGATGACGTCCACGACCCTGCTGTCCGACGTGGTGTTCCCCGCCGCCACCTGGTACGAGAAGCACGACCTGTCCTCCACGGACATGCACCCCTTCCTGCACGCCTTCACCCCGGCCGTGGACCCGCCCTGGCAGGCCCGCTCCGACTACGACGCCTTCCGGGGCCTGGCCGAGCGCTTCGGCGAACTGGCCCGCACCCACCTGGGCGTCCGCCGCGACCTGGTCGCCACCGCCCTCCAGCACGACACCCCGGGCGGCGAGATGGCCCAGCCGGGCGGGGTGGCGCTGGACTGGTCGAAGGGCGAGTGCGAGCCCGTACCCGGCAGGACGATGTACGGGCTGACGGTCGTCGAGCGGGACTACGGGGCGGTGGGCGAGAAGTTCACCGCGCTGGGCCCGCTCGTGGACACCCTCGGGGTGACCACCAAGGCCGTCACCTTCGACGTCGCCGAGGAGGTCGAGTACCTCGGCGCGAAGAACGGAACCGTCCGGACCGGCGCCGCCGCCGGCCGGCCCCGCCTGGAGACCGCCCAGCAGGCCTGCGAGGCGATCCTCTCCCTCTCCGGCACCAGCAACGGGCGCCTGGCCGTCCAGGGCTTCGAGACGCTGGAGAAGAAGGTGGGCACGCCCATGGCCCACCTGGCCGCCGAGGCCGAGGGCAAGCGGATCTCCTTCGCCGACACCCAGGCCCGGCCCGTCCCGGTGATCACCTCCCCGGAGTGGTCCGGCTCGGAGTCCGGCGGCCGCCGCTACACCGCCTTCACCGTCAACACCGAGCACCTCAAGCCCTGGCACACCCTCACCGGCCGCCAGCACTTCTTCCTCGACCACGACTGGCTGCACGAGGTCGGCGAATCCCTGCCGGTCTACAAGCCGCCGCTGGACATGCACCGGCTGTACGGGGAGCCCGAGATCGGCCGGGTGGACGAGAGGACCGTCGCCGTCCGGTACCTCACCCCGCACAACAAGTGGGCCATCCACAGCCAGTACCAGGACAACCTGTACATGATGACGCTGGGGCGCGGCGGCCAGACGGTGTGGATGTCCCCGCAGGACGCCGAGGCGATCGGAGTCGCCGACAACGACTGGATCGAGGCCGTCAACCGCAACGGCGTGGTCACCGCCCGCGCGATCGTCTCCCACAAGATGCCGCCCGGCACGGTCTACATGAACCACGCCCAGGAGCGCACGGTCGGCGTCCCCCGCACGGAGAAGACGGGCCGCCGCGGCGGCATCCACAACTCCCTGACCCGGGTGATGCTCAAGCCCACCCACCTCATCGGCGGCTATGCCCAGCTGACCTGGGCCTTCAACTACCTGGGCCCGACCGGGAACCAGCGTGACGAGGTGACGGTCATCCGCCGCCGCGACCAGAAGGTGGAGTACTGATGCGCGTCATGGCACAGGTCGCGATGGTCATGAACCTCGACAAGTGCATCGGCTGCCATACCTGCTCGGTCACCTGCAAGCAGGCGTGGACCAACCGGCAGGGCACCGAGTACGTCTGGTTCAACAACGTCGAGACCCTCCCCGGCCAGGGCTACCCCCGCCGCTGGGAGGACCAGGACAAGTGGAAGGGCGGCTGGGAGCGCACCCGCTCGGGCAGGCTGCGGCTGCGGGCCGGCGGCCGGCTCCAGAAGCTCGGCGGGATCTTCGCCAACCCCCACCTCCCGGAGATCGGCGACTACTACCAGCCCTGGACGTACGAGTACAAGAACCTCACCGAGGCCCCGGCGGGCGAGGACCTCCCCACCGCCCGCCCCGTCTCCCAGCTCACCGGAGAGCCCCTCGACACCATCGAGTGGGGCCCGAACTGGGACGACAACCTGGGCGGCGCCCCCGAGCACGCCGTGAAGGACCCGGTCGTGGAGAAGATCCGCGAGGAGGTCGGGGAGCGGATCCGCTTCGAGTTCGAGCAGAGCTTCATGTTCTACCTCCCCCGGATCTGCGAGCACTGCCTCAACCCGGCCTGCGTCTCCTCCTGCCCGTCCGGCGCGATGTACAAGCGGGAGGAGGACGGCATCGTCCTCGTCGACCAGGACCGCTGCCGGGGCTGGCGGATGTGCGTCACCGGCTGCCCGTACAAGAAGGTCTACTTCAACCACAAGACCGGCAAGGCCGAGAAGTGCACCTTCTGCTTCCCGCGCGTCGAGGTCGGCATGCCGACCGTCTGCTCGGAGACCTGCGTCGGCCGCATGCGCTACCTCGGCGTGATGCTCTACGACGCCGACCGGGTCGCCGAGGCCGCCGCCGTCGCCGACGAGCACGACCTCTACCCCGCCCAGCTCGAATGCTTCCTCGACCCGGCCGACCCGGCCGTGATCGCGGCGGCCCGCGCGTCCGGGATCACCGACGAGTGGCTCGACGCCGCCCGGCGCTCCCCCGTGTACGACCTGATCGCCACCTACCAGGTCGCCCTCCCGCTCCACCCGGAGTACCGGACGATGCCCATGGTCTGGTACGTGCCCCCGCTCTCCCCCGTCGTCGAGGCGGTCGCCGCGACCGGCAGCGACGGCGAGGACGCGGGCAACCTGTTCGGAGCCATCGACGCGCTGCGCATCCCCGTCGAGTACCTCGCGGAGATCCTCACCGCCGGCGACGCCCACCCCGTCGAGGCCGTACTGCGCCGGATGGCCGCGATGCGCGCCTACATGCGCCGGATCAACCTCGGCGAGCCGGCCGACGAGTCCGTCGCGACGGCCGTCGGGCTCACCGGCGCCGAGATGCGGGACATGTTCCGGCTGCTGGCCGTCGCCAAGCAGGAGGACCGGTTCGTGATCCCCGCCGCCGCCCGCTCCGAGGCCGACGCCCTCGCCGAGTCGCACCCGCTGGACGACGGCTGCCCGGTCGCCGGCGCCGAGGGCGGCCCGTCCCGGGTGATGCTCAACCTCAGCCCCACCAGGAGGAGCGCATGACCCCCGACGCCCTGGTCCGGCTGGTCGCGGGCTGCGTACTGCAGTACCCCGGCGACCGCTTCCACGACGAACTCCCCCGCCTGCGCGGGGCCCTGGCCGGGGCGCCCGCCGAACCGGCCGCACTGCTCGGCGCCTTCCTCGACCACACCGAGACCCTGGGCCCGATCGAGCTGTGCGCCGAGTACACCTCCACCTTCGACACCCGCAACCGCCGCTGCCTCTACCTCACCTGGTGGGCGGACGGGGACACCCGCCGCCGCGGGCTGTCGCTGGTCCGGCTCAAGCGGATCTACCGCGACTTCGGGCTGGAGTTCACCGGCGAGGAACTGCCCGACTTCCTGCCCGTGGCCCTGGAGTTCGCCGCGCTGCGCGAGGAGGCCGGCACCGAGCTGCTCCAGGAGCACCGGGCCGGGCTGGAACTGCTGCGGCTCGCGCTCACCGACTGCGGGTCCCCGTACGCCCGGGTGCTGGAGGCGGTCTGCACCACCCTGCCCGGCGCCTCCCCGCGGACGAAGGCGGAGGCGAAGGCCCTCGCGCGCAGCGGCCCGCCGCAGGAACTGGTGGGCTTCGGCTCCCCCCTCGAACCCCTCGGCCCCGGTGTCGACGTGCCCGTCGACCTGCCCTGGCCGGCCCTTCCGGAAAGGCAGACGGCCTGATGGACCTCCTCCTGTGGGGCGTGTTCCCGTACGTCTCCGTCGCCCTGCTGCTCGCCGGCCTCGTCTGGCGCGCCCGCTACGACGCCTTCGGCTGGACCACCCACTCCTCCCAGCTGTACGAGTCCCGGCTGCTGCGCATCGGCTCGCCGCTCTTCCACTTCGGCATGGCCTTCGTCGTCGCGGGGCACGTCGTCGGCCTGCTGATCCCGATGAGCTGGACCGACGCCGTCGGCCTCGACGACCACGCCTACCACCTGATGGCCGTCTCCACCGGCGCCGTCGCGGGCGTGGCCGCCGCCGGCGGGATCGGCGTCCTGGTCTGGCGCCGCCTGCGGACGCCCGCCGTCCGCAGGGCCCGGGTCCGCGGCGACCGGCTGATGTACGGGGTCCTGCTCGGCGCGCTGGCCCTCGGCCTGACCGCCACGGTACTCAACTCGACCGGGCAGACGGACGGCTACAACTACCGCGAGGGCGTCTCCGTCTGGTTCCGCAGCCTGTTCGCCCTCTCCCCCGACTACCGGCTGATGGCCGCCGCCCCGCTCGCCTTCCGGCTGCACGTCCTCTTCGGGTTCACCCTGTTCGCGCTCATCCCGTACTCCCGGCTGGTGCACATGTTCTCGGCGCCACTGAAGTACCTCTTCCGCCCGTTCGTGGTCTACCGCCGGCGCGACCCCCGGCTGACGTCCAACCGCCCGGACCGGCGCGGCTGGGAGCGGGTCTCGTGAAGCCGGCCAGAGTCCTGCGCCGGCCCCGGCACTCCGTCTCCGAGCGGCCCTTCCTCGTCATCTGGGAGGCCACCCGGGCCTGTCCGCTGGCCTGTCTGCACTGCCGGGCCGAGGCCGCGACCGCCCGGCACCCGGAGGAGCTCGACGGCGCCGGCGCCCGCCGGGTCATGGACCAGGTCGCCGCGTTCGGCCGGCCCGCGCCGTTGTTCGTGATCACCGGCGGGGACCCGTTCCAGCGCCCCGACCTCACCGAGCTCATCGCGTACGGGACCGCCCTGGGCCTGCGCGTCGCCGTCTCCCCCTCCGGCACCCCGACCCTCACCCCGGAGAGCCTCCGCGCGGTCCGCGACGCCGGCGCGGTGGCCGTCTCCCTCTCCCTGGACGGCTCCACGGCCGCCCGGCACGACGCCTTCCGGGGCGTCCCCGGGGTCTTCGAACGGACCCTGGAGGGCTGGCGGGCCGCCCGAGCGCTCGGCCTCAAGGTGCAGATCAACACCACCGTCAGCCGGGACAGCCTGGAGGACCTGGCCGACATCGCCGCACTGGTGCGCCGCGAGGGCGCCATGCTCTGGTCGGCCTTCCTCCTCGTCCCCACGGGCCGCGCGCAGCGGATGGACCCGCTCGCCCCGGGCGCCATCGAGGACGTCCTGCACTTCCTCCACGACTGCGGCACCGTCCTGGCCGTCAAGACCACCGAGGGCCACCACTTCCGCCGGGTCGCCCTCCAGCGCGCCGTCCTCGACGCGCGCGGGGAGCACCCCGCGCTGGGACCGCTGTACGGGCGGCTGCACGCCCGCGCCGCCTCGGCCCGGCTCTTCGAGGGCGAGCGGCGGGCGGCGCGCCGGCCGCCGCTGGACGTCTCGTCGGGGCGCGGGTTCGCGTTCGTGTCCCACACCGGCGAGGTCCACCCCAGCGGCTTCCTGCCGGTGCCGGCGGGCAACGTCAAGAACCGCCCGCTGACGGAGATCTACCGGGGCTCGCCCCTGTTCACCGCCCTGCGGGACACCTCGCTGCTGGGCGGCCGGTGCGGGGCGTGCGAGTTCAAGCCGGTCTGCGGGGGCTCGCGGGCGCGGGCGTACGGGGCCGGCGGGGACGTGCTCGGGGAGGACCCGTACTGCGGGTACGAGCCGGGCTCCTTCCCCTACCAGGAGGAACTGCGGCCCCTGATGGGGGCCGGGAACGGAACGGAGGGGGCCCTGTGAGGCCTTCGGTGATCGTGGTCGGCGGCGGGATCAGCGGTCTGGCGGCCGCCTGGGAGCTGCGTGACGAGGCGGACGTGACCGTCCTGGAGAGCGGCGGCCGGGTCGGCGGCAAGCTCCGCACCGGCACCTTCGCCGGGGTGGCCGTGGACGAGGGCGCCGAGTCCCTGATGGCGCTGCGCCCCGAGGCGGTCCGGCTGGCGCGGGAGGTGGGGCTGGGCGGGGAGCTGTGCGATCCGGCCGCCTCCCCCACCACCCTGTGGAGCGGCGGCGCGCTGCGCCCGCTGCCCGCCGGGCACGTCATGGGCGTGCCCGCCGACCCGGCCGCGCTGGCCGGTACGGGGCTGCTCTCGCCGGAGGGCGTGGAGCGGGCGGCCCGGGAGGCGGAGCTGCCCGCCGCGCCCCTGGCCGGGGACTGCTCCGTCGGCGCGTACCTCACGGCCCGGTTCGGCCGGGAGGCGGTGGACCGCCTGGTCGAGCCCCTGCTCGGCGGCGTCTACGCGGGCCGCGCCGACCACCTCTCCCTCCGCGCCACGATGCCCCGCCTGGCGGCGATAGCCGAACGCGGCGAACCCCTCCTCCCGTCCCTGACCCGCATGCGGTCCGCGGGCGCGGGGCGCGCGGCGGGGGCGGCGGGCGCGGCCGAGCCGGCGGGCGCAGCCGGTCGAGCGGCCGCAACGGGCGCAACCGGGCAGGCGGGCGCAGCCGGACCGGCGGGCGCAGCCGGACCGGCAGGCCCAGCGGGCGCGGCAGGCGCGGCTGGATCCCCGTCGGCGGCTGCGGCCCAGGGCGCTGCGGCCCCGGCGCGGGCGCCCGTCGCCGTGCAGGGGGTCGTCGGCGGGACGGGGCGTTTCGCGCAGGCCGTCGCGGCGGCGTCGGGGGCGCGGATCCTCACCGGGACCACGGCCCGGGCCCTGTCCCCCACCCCGTCCGGCCGCTGGAGCGTCCGGGCCGACACCGGCGACGGGCCGCTGACGCTGACCGCCGACGCGGTGGTCCTGGCCCTGCCCGCCTTCGCCGCGGCCGAACTCCTGCTGCCGCACGCGCCGCTCGCCGGGGAGGAGCTCGCGGCGATCCCGCACGCCTCCACGGCCGTGATCACCCTGGCCTTCTCCCGCGCCCGCGCCCAGCACCTCCCGGAGGGGAACGGCTTCCTCGTCCCGCCCGTGGACGGACGCACGCTCAAGGCGGCCTCCTTCCTGTCGAACAAGTGGGCCTGGCTCGGGGCCGCCGCCCCGGACCTGTTCGTCCTGCGCGCCTCCGTCGGCCGGAGCGGCGAGGACGCCCCGTTGCGGCTGTCCGACCGCGACCTGGTCCGCCGTACCGTCGGCGAACTGCACCGGGCGGCGGGCCCGCTGGGCGAACCGGTCGCGTCCCGGGTCACCCGCTGGGACCGGGGCCTGCCCCAGTACGGCGTCGGCCACCGGGACCGCGTCACCCGCATCCGCGAGGCCGCCGCGAAACTCCCCCGCCTGGGCCTGTGCGGCGCCGCCTACGAGGGCGTCGGCGTGGCCGCCTGCGTCGCCACGGGCCGCTCGGCGGCCCGCGAGGCCCTGACGGCCCTCTGAGCCGCCGGCCCACCGGACCCGGCCGTGCCCCGACGCGGTCCGTCCCCCAGCGGTGCGGCACGCGGGCAACCGCCCCGTCCACCGGCCCGCCGGAGCCGACCGTACGCCGACACGGGTCGGCCCCGCAGCGGTGCGGCACGCGGGCGACGGCCCGGGCCGGCACCCCGCGCCCGGCGGCCGGCCCGACCCGCGCCGGACCCGCGCCGGGCCCCGCCGGGTCACCCGGCTGGACCGTCAGCGGGCGGAGGGCGGGCCGGGCGCACACGATGGGGGTATGCCGACGATCGCCCTGCGGACCGCCGCTGCCGCCGCCCTCGCCGCCGCGCTGCTCACCAGCAGTGCCTGTTCCGCCGGCGGCGGTACGAAGAAGGCCCCGGCCGGGGGCGCCATGGAGACGAAACCCCTGAAGTGGGGGGAGTGCGCGGCGCCCGACGCCGCCGAGGGCGGCGGGCAGGCCCCGCCCGCGGACTGGCAGTGCGCCACCCTCGACGTCCCGCTCGACTACGCCCAGCCCGAGGGGGAGACCATCCCCATCGCCCTGATCCGCGCGAAGGCGAGGAAGCCGAAGGAGCGGCTCGGTTCCCTCGTCTTCAACTTCGGCGGCCCGGGCGGCTCCGGCATCACCACCCTGCCCGGCGCCGCGAAGGACTACGCGGCCCTGCGCGACCGGTACGACCTGGTGAGCTTCGACCCGCGCGGGGTCGGCCGCAGCGCCCCGGTGCTCTGCGAGAACGACAAGCAGCTGGACGCGTACTACGCCCAGGACTCCTCCCCCTCCACCCCCGAGCAGGAGAAGGCCTTCACGGACGGCCTGCGCCGCTACCAGCAGGCCTGCCAGACGAGGTCCGGCAAGGTGCTGCCGTACGTGGGCACCGAGAACGCCGCCCGGGACCTCGACCGGATCCGCCAGGCCCTCGGCGACCCGAAGCTGAACTACTTCGGCATCTCCTACGGCACCGAGCTCGGCGGGGTCTACGCCCACCTGTTCCCGAAGAACGTCGGCCGGGCCGTCTTCGACGCGGTCGTGGACCCGACCAAGGACTCCGAGCAGGGCGCGCTCGGCCAGGCGAAGGGCTTCCAGCTGGCCCTCGGCAACTGGGCGCAGGACTGCGTGAACCGGGGCGACCAGTGCCGGCTCCAGGGCAGCACCCCCAAGGAGATCGAGGACAACATCGTCAGGCTCCAGAAGGAGCTGACGGCCAAGCCCATCCCCGGCATCGGCGACCGGATGCTGACCGAGACGATGGCGACGAACGGCATCGCGCAGGCCCTGTACTCCAAGGAGCTGTGGCCGCTGCTGGAGCAGGGCCTGGACGAGGCCGAGGGCGGGCAGGGGCAGCTGCTGATGGCCCTGTCCGACGCGCTCAACGGGCGGGACCAGCAGGGCCGCTACAGCAACATCGGCGCCGCCAACACGGCCATCAACTGCGCCGACTCCAAGGACCGCTACAGCCTGGAGCAGACCAAGGCGAAGCTGCCGGAGTTCCGCAAGGCCTCCCCGGTCTTCGGGGACTTCCTGGGCTGGGCCCTGATGAGCTGCACGGGCTGGCCGGTGGCCGGGGCCTGGCAGACCCCGGACGTCTCCGCGCCCGGGTCGGCGCCCATCCTGGTGGTCGGCAACACCGGTGACCCGGCGACCCCGTACGAGGGCGCGCGCAAGATGGTGGAGCAGCTGGGCAAGGGCGTGGGCGTGGAGCTCACGTACAAGGGCCAGGGGCACGGCGCGTACAACAGCGGCGACCCGTGCGTGCAGCGGGCGGTGAACGCCTACCTGCTGGACGGGAAGGTGCCGGCCGCGAACGCCGTGTGCACCCCGGGGACGGGGAACGACGAAGGGGCCGTACCGCCGAGCGGTACGGCCCCTCCGGGGCAGGTCTAGTAGACCGGCTTCTCGGGCTCGATCTGGTGGACCCAGCCGATCACGCCGCCGCCGACGTGGACGGCGTCGGCGAAGCCCGCGCTCTTGAGGACCGCGAGGACTTCCGCACTGCGGACACCCGTCTTGCAGTGCAAGACGATCCGCTTGTCCTGCGGGAGGTCCTGGAGGGCGGTGCCCATCAGGAACTCGCCCTTGGGGATCAGCTTCGCGCCGGGGATCGAGACGATCTCGTACTCGTTGACCTCGCGGACGTCGATGATCTCGATCGGCTCGTCGGTGTCGATCCACTCCTTGAGCTGCTTGGGAGTGATCGTGGAGCCGGCGGCGGCCTCCTGGGCCTCCTCCGACACGACGCCGCAGAAGGCCTCGTAGTCGATGAGCTCCTTGACGGTCGCGTTCGGACCGCAGACGGCGCAGTCGGGGTCCTTGCGGACCTTGACCTGGCGGTACTGCATCTCCAGGGCGTCGTAGATCATCAGGCGGCCGACGAGCGGCTCGCCGACGCCGGTGAGGACCTTGATGGCCTCGGTGACCTGGATGGAGCCGATGGACGCGCACAGCACGCCCAGGACGCCGCCCTCGGCGCAGCTCGGGACCATGCCCGGCGGCGGGGGCTCCGGGTAGAGGCAGCGGTAGCAGGGACCGTGCTCGGACCAGAAGACGGAGGCCTGGCCGTCGAAGCGGTAGATCGAACCCCAGACGTACGGCTTGTTCAGCAGCACGCAGGCGTCGTTGACCAGGTAGCGCGTGGCGAAGTTGTCCGTGCCGTCGACGATGAGGTCGTACTGGCTGAAGATCTCCATCACGTTCTCGGCCTCGAGCCGCTCTTCGTGAAGGACCACGTTGACGTACGGGTTGATGCCCAGCACGCTGTCGCGGGCGGACTCGGCCTTGGAGCGGCCGATGTCCGCCTGGCTGTGGATGATCTGGCGCTGCAGGTTCGACTCGTCGACCTCGTCGAACTCCACGATGCCCAGCGTGCCGACGCCGGCCGCGGCCAGGTACATGAGGGCGGGCGAGCCGAGGCCGCCCGCGCCCACGGCCAGCACCTTGGCGTTCTTCAGGCGCTTCTGGCCGTCCATCCCGACATCCGGGATGATCAGGTGGCGGGAGTACCGACGGACCTCGTCAACGGTGAGCTCAGCAGCTGGCTCGACCAGGGGTGGCAGCGACACGGGGACTCCGTAGATGGGTAAGTCTGAACGGTGGTTCTTCCCGTAACACTGCCACGCCCTTCTTCATTCCGAGACACCCGGTCCGATCCGTGAGACGAATTCGTCCCAGTACCCGGGCATCGACTCCCAGGGGTCCCGGTCGGGGGTGGCCCGCCGGTCGGTGAACCAGATGGTTCCGGCCCCCTGCCAGCGGGCGATGCGCACCGCCTCCTCCAGGTGGGTGCGGGGCACGCCGTGGACGAGGTGGCAGAACCGCTCGGGCGGGTGGTCGGCCGTCCACTCCGCCACCTGCGACCAGCGGTAGTCGGCCCAGGCTCCGGAGAAGGTGACCAGCTGGTCGGCCGCCTCCAGGTAGCCCTCGCAGGGGTGCGTGCCGTGTCCGAGCACGATCCGCAGGTCCTCGCCGAGCCCGCGCAGGGCGTCGGTGAGCCGCCGGACCCCGGCGAGGTCCGCCCGGTCCGAGGGGGCTTCGGCCAGGTAGAACCCGCCGACCCCGTACCAGTCGCGGAAGCGGTGGGCGTCGGAGACCAGCTCGCCGAAGGCCCGGGTGCCGCGCCGCAGGGCGAGGTGGCCCAGGACCGTCCCGCCCGCGCCGCGGAGCTTCCCGGCCGCCTCGGTGCAGTGCGGGTCGGGGCGCCCGCCGGGGCCGTCGGCGACGTTGAGGACGGCCCAGTGCAGCGGGGTGCCGGGGCGGGTCAGCTCGGCCCACTCCACCGGGGCGAGCAGCGGGTGCGCGTAACCGGGGATGCCCAGGCCGAGCCGGCCGGACTCGGTGGCGGCGGCCGCCGTGGCCCCGGGCGGGGTGGTCAGATACGGCACGCGGCCTCCATCCAGATGTCCGCGAGGGACTCCTCCAGGTTGATCCGGGGCCGCCAGCCGAGCCGGTCCCGGGCGGTGCGGACGTCGGCCTGCTGCCAGGCGCCGCAGCCGTCGGGGTACGGGTACGGCTGCGGGGCCCCGCCGCTCAGCTGTTCGGCGGTGGCCTCGGAGCGGGGCGAACCGATGCCGGCGAGGCCCTGCGGCCGGCCGGGGTGACCGTGCTGCGGGGTGTTGTGCGGTCCGCCGTGCGGGACGTCGAGCTCGTTCAGGGCGCCCCCGTACCCGGCGACCCGGGCCAGGACGGCCGCCGCGTCGCGCAGCCGGACCGCGCGGCCGGTGCCGATGTTGACGACGCCCTGGGCGGCGGACAGGGAGGCCGCGTGCACGGCCCGGGCCACGTCCCGTACGTCGACGAAGTCGCGCTGCACTCCGAGGCCGCTGAGCTTGAGTTCCCCGTCCCCGGACTGCATGGCGCGCCGCATGGCCTCGGCGAGCCGGCCGAGCGGGGACCCGGCGGGGGTGCCGGGGCCGACGGGCGAGAACACCCGCAGGACGACGGCGTCCAGCCCGGAGCCGAGCACCAGCTCGGTGGCGGCGAGCTTGCTGACCCCGTACGGTCCGCCGGGTCTCGGGACGGCGTCCTCGGCCGTGGACGATCCGGGCTGGCTGGGCCCGTACTCGGCGGCGCAGCCGAGCTGGACGAGCCGGGCCCCGCAGCCGCTGCGGCGCAGGGACTCGCAGATGGTGGCGACGGCGACGGTGTTGTGGCGGGTGAGCTCGCGGGCCCCGCCCCGGGTGGCGCCCGCGCAGTTGATGACGACGCCGGGGTGGACGGCGTCCAGGAACCGGGTGAGGGCGCCGGGACTGCCGGTGGCGAGGTCGAAGCGGACGTCGGCGTCGTCGCCCCGGCCCAGCGCGGTGAGCTGGACGGCGGGGTCGGCGAGCAGCCGGTCCGCGACGTAGCGGCCGAGGTAACCGTTGGCTCCGATCAGCAGCACCCTCATCGCGCGGCCCCTCGGTTGGTTGGCTGGCCGGTCATCCTGTTTCTCCTTGGGTGGGTGGGGTCGGTCATAGGGGTACGGCGCTCAGGGACGCGCGTGTGCGGAGGCACGGGACAGCGCGAGGAAGGCGTGTACGAGGAGTCCCGCGACGGCCGCGTACACCGCGGCCGGGACGGGGACCAGGGCGAGCGCCAGGGCGAAGGCCACCGGTGCGCGGTGCGCGCCGTGGCCGAGGAGGAGCCGGGCCAGGAACAGCAGCACCGCGAGCGGTACGGCCGTGGCCGGGGCGGCTCCGACGAGCGCGGCGGCCCCCGTGGCGGCCGCGGTGAACAGCAGGAGCGCTCCGGCCAGCAGGGGCCGGGCCCGGGCGGCGAACTCGTCGAGGGCCCGGCTCCCGGCGAGCCGGCGCCGGGCCCGGGCCGCGTAGAGGACGGCGGTGAGGTGGCCGGGGGCCACGGCCAGGGCGAGGGCCGCGCCGAGGGCGGGGCCGTGCCGGTGGGCGGCCCAGCCGGCGGCGGCCGCCGCGAGCAGGTGGGCGGTGAGGGGGAACCGGCCCCCGGCGGCCCGCCCGGGCCACAGGAGCGCGGCGGCGGCGAGCAGTCCCGCGAGGAGCGCGGCACCCGGTACCCCGGCGGCGGCCGCCGCGCAGCCGAGGGCGCCGGGCAGCAGCGCGCACCCGAACCGGCGCACCACCGCCCGGCCCGCGGGGGCGGCGGGGGCGGGCTCGCCGGCCGGCTCCTCGCCGCGCGGGGTCCGCGCGTACAGCTCCTCGGCGAGGGAGAACACGTCCCGGTGCCGGAACCGCGCGGCGGTCCGGTCGCTGATCCCGCACGCCTCCAGCCCGGCGGCCACCTCCAACGCGTCGACGGCCCGCTCACAGAGCTCCCGATGCCGGTGCAGCAGCGCCTTCACCGGATCCCCACCCCGCCGACCGGCCCTGGGAGCACCCGCAACATCCGCAGCCGCCGACGGACCGAACCCAGCCCCGCCGGCGCTTGAGGCAAACCCAGCCCCGCCGGCGCTTGAGGCGAACCCAGCCCCGCCGGCGCTTGAGGCGCGGGGGTCCGGGGGCAGCGCC
>NZ_JBFBGN010000073.1:0-35544 GCF_040684675.1 Streptomyces sp. NPDC089915
CCCGCACATCCAGCCCCGCCGGCGTTTGAGGCGCGGGGTCCGGGGCGGAGCCACGGTTGCGGGAAGGGGCGGGGTGGGGGAGGTCTGCCGTCGTCCGGGCCTGCCCGGGCAGCTCGGCGCCGCCCGCGGCAACGCCACCGGGGCCCGGGGCCTGCCCCGGAACCGCCGCCGGGACCGGGACCGGGCCGGAGCCCGGGGTCTGCATCGGGACCGGGCCGGAGCCCGGGGCCGGGGCCGGGGCCGGGGCCGGGGCCGGGGCCGGGGCCGGGGCCGGGGCCGGGGCGATCAGGAACGTCGCGCGGCCCGCGTCGGCCCCGCGCAGGTAGCGGATCGCCTCCGCCGCCGCCCCGGCCGAACCGACGGCCACCGCGTCCGCCGCGGAGCCGAGGGCCGCGGCCACCGCGACCTCGTACCCCGCCTCCACCGACACCCGCTCCGCCGCAGGCCCCAGCACCCCCGCCAGCCGCTCCCGCACCGCGAGCAGCGCCCCGGTCCCGTCCTTGCGCCGCAGCCCCAGCGCGAGCGCCTCCCGCCGGGCCGAGACCGCCGCGCGGGACCGTTCCGCCGTGGTCCGGGCGTCCCGGGCCGCCGCCAGCGCGGCCTCCGCCCCGGCCAGCCCGGCCCGCGCCGCCTCGTACTCCCCCTCCTCCGCGGAGAGGTCCTCCGCTCCGCCGACCTCCCCGGCCAGCGCCTCGTACTCCTCGCGGGCCTCCTCCGCCCGGGCCCGCGCCCCGTCCCGGGCGGCCAGCAGCCGGTCGATCTCCGACTGGGCCGCCCCCGCCCGGGAGCGGGCCGCGCCCAGCCGCCCGGTCAGCCGGGCCAGGTCCTCGCGCCGGTCGGCGACGGCCCGCGCGGCGTCCCGCAGCCGCCTCTCCTCCTCGGCGAGGGCCCGCTCCAGCCCGGCCCGGTGCTCGGCGGTGTCCTCCAGGGCCCGTTCGGAGGCTTCGAGGGCTGCCGTCAGCTCCGCCTCCTGCTCCCGGATCCGGGCGGCCTCCCGTTCCATGTCCTCGGGATCACGGCCCCGCCGCTCCTCCTCCACCGGCGCCGACGCGCTCTTGACCCGCGCCCCGGCCAGGGACTCGGTGCCGCGCACCCGCTCCGCCAGCTGGGCGAGCTCGTGCCAGGTCTGCTGGGCCCGCTGGAGCCGGGGCGCGAGCCGGCGTACCGATTCCTCAAGCCCGGCCTCACGCCGCAGCGCCTCCGCGAGGTCCCGTTCGGCGGAGTCCCTGCGCTCCTTGAGGGCGGCCTCGTCGGCGATCTCGGCGTCCAGCGCGGCCCGCAGCGCGACCAGGTCGTCGGCGAGCAGGCGCAGCCGCGCGTCGCGCAGGTCCGCCTGGATCACGGCCGCCCGCCGGGCCACCGCCGCCTGCCGGCCCAGGGGCTTGAGCTGGCGGCGCAGCTCGTCGGTGAGGTCCTGCACCCGCGCGAGGTTGGCCCGCATCGCGTCGAGCTTGCGCAGCGCCTTCTCCTTGCGCTTGCGGTGCTTCAGTACGCCGGCGGCCTCCTCGATGAAGGCGCGGCGGCCCATCGGGTCGGCGTGCAGGACGGAGTCGAGCTGGCCCTGTCCGACGATGACGTGCATCTCGCGGCCGATGCCGGAGTCGGAGAGGAGCTCCTGGATGTCGAGGAGCCGGCAGGTGTCCCCGTTGATCTGGTACTCGCTGCTGCCGCCGCGGAACATGATCCGCGTGATGGTGACCTCGGCGTACTCGATCGGCAGGGCGCCGTCGGAGTTGTCGATGGTGAGGGAGACCTCGGCGCGGCCGAGGGGCGGGCGGCCCGTCGTACCGGCGAAGATGACGTCTTCCATCTTGCCGCCGCGCAGGGACTTGGCCCCCTGCTCCCCCATGACCCAGGAGAGCGCGTCCACCACGTTGGACTTGCCGGAACCGTTGGGGCCCACGACACAGGTGATGCCCGGCTCGAAGCGCAGGGTGGTGGCGGAGGCGAAGGATTTGAAGCCGCGCAGGGTCAGGGACTTGAGGTGCACGCCGCCGGACTCTACCTTTCACGTTCGGTTTCGCCCCTGAAGGTGCGGGGCAGATCAGACGTTAAAGGAATGAGCCCCCCACCTGGCCCAATGCGCTTCTGGCGCACCGGGCCCGGTGGTCGGATCCCCGCAGGGGGACCGTGGCGGGAGTCGCAAGAAAGAAGGGACGCCGGAGCGTCCCTTGCAGATCGTGCGGAGCCCTTGCAGATCGTGCTGGGCAGGAGTCGAACGACGGGTTGGGTCGCGGATCAGGTGAGCGCAGGCTCCGCCTGGGATACGTCGAGGTCCATGCTGCCGAGCAGCGAGTCCCCGTGCTGAGCGGCGGCCGCGGTCAGAGCGTCGTTCTCGGACTGGATCCGTCCGAGCTCGGACTCAAGGTCCTGGACGCGCTGCTGAAGCCGTCGCATCTCGGCGAGGAGTCGCGGGTCGGAGCCGCCGACGTAACCGAGAAGCGCCTTTGCCATGATGGATGGTCCTCCACACTGAGTGACCGACCGAAGCGGTGTGGGTCGTGAGGGAATCGCACCCGCGGATGTCCGGCAGCGACTGTCAGTCACTGCACTCGTTCTCTTTTGCTGACGCTGCCTACTGCCAGCACTGCCAAACAGCTCAGGTGCGCGGGGCTTCCAGCGTCTCACCAAAAAGTTTGACGGTCAACACGATCACGCCCCGTATCGGCGGGCGTCCCGGCCCTCGTGCGGGGCGTGGAGATCATCCTCGCCTCCGAGCCTTCCACGCTTCGCCGCCGACGGCAACGGGTCGACGGCGAATGCGCAGTTCCGACCGGGTGTGGACCGTCCAGGAGTCTGATCAGTTCATGATCGGTCGATAGATCACCGGATCTCGAACCCGTCGTAGCCGCCGCGCGGTGTGCCCCAGATCTCCGTCACCCCGGCCACCCGTCCGGGCGTGTCGCCCTCGCGGAGCCAGTCGAGCAGCCGGTGGCAATTCTCACGTTGACCTTCGGCCACCACCTGCACCCGGCCGTCGTCGAGGTTGAGCGCGAAGCCGGTCAGCCCGCCGATCTCCAGAGCATTGGCCCTGGTGAACCAGCGGAAGCCCACTCCCTGTACACGGCCGCGCACCCATGCGGTCATGCGGACATCTTCATTCATGCAAGAACGCTAACCGGGCCGGGGCTCCTTGATCCCATCGCCCCTTTGCCGCATGGGCTACAGTCCCCCACCAATGACTCACCCGTTCGGGTGTGCAAATGAGATCTTGCAAAGAAGGGGCCGCGACCGATGGGCCGACACCGACTCCACGCCGCGCCGCGCCGCGGTGTCAGGCGCACCGCCGTGCGTACCGGCCTGCTCGGCGTCTCCGTGGCCGTGGTCCTCGGCACGGCGGCCGTCACGACCGGTTTCGTACCGGTCGGCGGCTCCTTCCCGTACGTCGGCACGGGCTCCTCCGACAAGACCGAGGCGCGGGCGAAGCCCTCCCCGAGCCCGGACCGCAAGGTGGAGCAGGGCGGTCTCGCGAACCTGTCGGGCCGCTCGCCCGACGCCGCCGGCGCGGGCACCCCGTCGGGCACCCCTTCGGCCTCGCCGAGCCCTTCGGTCCCGCCCACCCCCTCGGCCTCGCCGACTCCCACGCCCACCCCCTCGGCGTCCACCAGGG
The DNA here is from genome assembly GCF_040684675.1 of Streptomyces sp. NPDC089915. NCBI lineage: Bacteria > Bacillati > Actinomycetota > Actinomycetes > Kitasatosporales > Streptomycetaceae > Streptomyces > Streptomyces sp. NPDC089915. The sequence goes on from NZ_JBFBGN010000073.1 coordinate 3,611, forward strand.
CGCCGGAGAAGACCGCCGCCCCGCAGCCCCCGAAGGCGGCCGCCCCCAAGCCTGCGGCGCCCAAGCCCCCGGCCGCCGGGGACGCGAACCCGTCCGCCGAGGCCCAGGTCCTCGCCCTGGTCAACCAGGAGCGCGCCCAGGCCGGCTGCGTGGCGGTCCGCGCGAACCCGCCGCTGGCCTCGCTGGCGGCGGCCTTCAGCAAGGACATGGCCGTACGGGGCTTCTTCGACCACACCGACCCGGACGGGAACACCCCCTGGCAGCGGGCCCAGAACGCCGGGATCTCCGGGATGGGCGGCGAGAACATCGCGCGCGGCCAGGGTGACGCCAAGACGGTGATGGAGTCCTGGATGAACAGCCCGGGCCACCGGGCGAACATCCTCAACTGCGAATTCCGCACCCTCGGCGTGGGCGTCTACTTCGGGGCGGGCGGCCCCTGGTGGACCCAGGACTTCGGCTTCTAGAGCCGGCCCGCCCGCCCCCGCGGCGGGATCAGACCGCGGCCGCCGCCAGCGCCGCGCGGCCGGCCACGACCACGCGGGTGTGCTCGGCGACCCGGCGGCCGAGGTGCTCGGCGGTGGCGATGTCGGCCTTGTGCACGGCCTCCGGGCCCTCGTCCGAGTTGCTCTGGGCGGCCGCGCCGGAGGAGAAGCCGAGGCGGTTGAGGTCGTACTCGCTGCCGGTGGAGGAGTTCCAGCCCGGCTTCAGGCCGAGGTTCACCCAGCTCATGCCGTGCTGCGAGGCCAGCATCTGGAAGTACTGCAGGGTGTTCAGCTTGTCGCCGGACTTGGAGGCGGAGTTGGTGAAGCCCGCCGCCACCTTGTCCTGCCAGGCGTCGCCGAACCAGCGCTTCGAGGTGGCCTCGGCGAAGACGTGGAAGGCGCCCGACGCGGTGCCCATGTAGGTCGGGGAGCCGAAGACGATGGCGTCGGAGGCGTCGAGGAGCTCCCACTCGGCGTCGGTGATCTCGTCGACCTTGACGACGTGCACGGTCGCCCCGGCCGCGGCGGCGCCGGCCCGGACGGCCTCGGCGACGACGGCGGTGTGCCCGTAGCCGGAGTGGTAGGCGATCGAGACGACGGGGGCGGGGATGGTGGCAGACATGACTGTGCTCCTAGAGGGCTGATCCGGTGCACCGCGGTACGGCGCGGTGCGACGAGACCAGAGAAGCACTAACTTTTAGAAAGCGCAAGCAGACAGTTAGCGCTACCCGGGGGTACGCTTGCCGTATGGAGACCCCTGCCTGTACCGACGTCTGTACCGAGAGCGCCGCGGACGACCTCGCGTTCGACGTCTTCGCGCGCGCCTGCCCCTCGCGGGAGACCCTCGAGCACGTCACCGGCCGCTGGGGCAGCCTCACCGTGGGCGCCCTGCGCGACGGCCCCCGCCGCTTCAACGAGCTGCGCCGACGGGTCGAGGGGGTGAGCGAGAAGATGCTCTCCCAGACCCTGCACGCCCTGGAGCGCGACGGCATCGTCACGCGCGAGGCGCAGCCGACCAACCCGCCCCGCGTCGACTACGAGCTGACCCCGCTCGGCCGGGAGGTCGCCGACCGCCTGCTGGCGCTGATCCAGTTCGTGGAGGGCAGCATGGACGAGGTCCTGACCTCGCGGCAGTCCTACGACACCGCGCGCGGCGGCCTCTGACAGCGCGGGCAGAAGTAGCTGGACCGGTTCATCCAGGCCCGCCGACGCATCGGCGTACCGCAGCGGCGGCAGGGCTCGCCCTCCCGCCCGTAGGCGTCCAGGGACCGGTCGAAGTAGCCAGACTCGCCGTTCACGTTGACGTACAGGCTGTCGAAGCTGGTGCCGCCGACGGCGAGCGCGGCGTCCATGACCGCCCGTACGTGGGTGAGGAGTTCCGCGCTCCGGGGGCGGGTGAGGGTGGCGGTGGGGCGCTCGTAGTGCAGCTTCGCGCGCCACAGGGCCTCGTCGGCGTAGATGTTGCCCACCCCGCTGATCAGCGACTGGTCCAGCAGCGCCCGCTTGAGGGTGGTGCGCTTCGCGCGCAGCGCCAGGTGGTAGGCGCCCTCGTCGAACAGCGGGTCGAGCGGGTCGCGGGCGATGTGCGCGATGACGTCCGGCAGCCCCTCCTCGCTCCCGGGGGCGACCTCGTGCAGCGAGAGCCCGCCGAAGGTGCGCTGGTCGACGAAGCGCAGCTCGGTCCCGGTGTCGTCGGCGAAGCGGATCCGGATGCGCAGGTGCTTCTCGTCGGGGGCGTCGGCCGGCTGCACCAGCAGCTGCCCGCTCATCCCGAGGTGCCCGAGGACGGACAGGTCCCGGCCCTCCAGCGGCAGCCACAAGTACTTCCCGCGCCGCCGGGGCACGCCGATGGTCCCGCCGGCCAGGCGCGCGGCGAAGTCGGCCCCGCCCGCCGGGTGGCGGCGCACGGCCCGCGGGTGGAGCACCTCCACGCCGGCGACGGTCCGCCCGGCCACCCAGCGCTCCAGGCCCCGTCGCACCACTTCGACTTCGGGCAGCTCGGGCACGGTGTTCCTCCGGGGGAAGCGGGCTTCGCGGGACGCCGGCCGAGGGCGTCCGGCTCTGCCGCGAGCCTACCCGGCGGCCCTGCGGAGCAGGTGCCCCGCCCGGAAACGGGACCGCCCGCCCCTGCCGGTGGCAGGGGCGGGCGGGAGGTACCCGAAGGAAGTCCCGGTCAGGCCTTCGACGCGGGGTCGGCGGGGCTCTTCGCCCCGTCGGCCTCGGCCGGAGTGCCGGCGGACGCCGCTTCCGCGGCCTTCCGCTCGTCCGCGGCGGCACGGATCCCGCGCCACGCGGACTCGGCCGCCTGCTGTTCCGCTTCCTTCTTGCTGCGGCCGGTGCCGGTGCCGTACGAGACACCACCGACGCGGGCGGCAGCGGTGAAGGTCTTCTCGTGGTCCGGACCCGTCTCGGTGACCAGGTATTCCGGCACCCCGAGGCCTTCGGCCGCCGTGAGCTCCTGGAGGCTGGTCTTCCAGTCCAGGCCGGCGCCGAGGTTCGAGGACTTCTCGATGAGCGGGTCGAAGAGCCGGTGAACCAGCTCCGAGGCCGCGTCGAGACCCTTGTCGAGATAGACCGCGCCGATCACCGCTTCAAGGGTGTCGGCGAGGATGGAGGCCTTGTCCCGGCCACCCGTGCCCTCTTCGCCCCGGCCGAGCCGGATGAAGGAGCCGAGTTCGAGGCCGCGGCCGACCTCCGCAAGCGCACGCGAGTTGACCACCGCGGCCCGCAGTTTGGCCAGCTGGCCTTCCGGCAGGTCGGGGTGGGTGGTGTACAGCGTGTCCGTGACCACCAGGCCCAGCACGGAGTCCCCGAGGAACTCCAGCCGCTCGTTGGTGGGCAGACCGCCGTTCTCGTACGCGTACGAGCGGTGGGTCAGCGCACGCACCAGAAGGGCGGACTCGAGTTGATACCCGAGCCGCCCTTCCAGAAGCGTGTGGGACGAGGCCGCGTTGTTACTGTCTGCCTGCTTCTCAGCGTTGGACAGCTCAGACATTGCGCCTCTCACCAGCCGCTCAGACCTCGAGGACCTGGCGCTTGTTGTAGGTGCCGCAGCTCGGGCACGCGATGTGCTGGAGCTTCGGCTCCTGGCAACGCTCACACGAAACCAGGGTGGGGACCGCAGCCTTCCACTGCGACCGGCGGTGGCGCGTGTTGCTGCGCGACATCTTCCGCTTCGGAACAGCCACGGCTACTTCTCCTGCTTCTCGGCGGCGCCCTGAACTCCGTCAGAGGCAGTGCCGCTCATGTTGTCCTTCTCGACGCCCTGATCGGTGACGAGTCCCTGCAATGCCGCCCAACGGATGTCGACGGCGTCGTGGTGGTGCTCCGGGTCGTCGTTCAGACTGACCCCGCAATCGGGGCACAGTCCGAGACAGTCCTCCCGGCACACCGGCTGCATGGGCAGTGCGAGCACCACCACATCACGCAGCACGGGTTCGAGGTCGAACAAGCCGTCCTCGAGGAAGAGCATGTCCTCGTCGTCCTCGGCGTCGTCGGCCGGCTCCGCCTTGGGGCGGCCCCGGTCGTCGGCGTCAGGGTACGAGAACATCTCCTGGAAGTCCGCCTTGAGCTCGCGCTCGACGGTCTCCAGACACCTTACGCACTCCCCCACGGCCTTCGCACGGACGGTGCCTGTGACAAGCACCCCTTCCATGACCGACTCCAGGCGGAGCTCGATCTTCACCGGGGCGCCCTCCGGCACTCCGATGACGTCGACGAGACCGAAGTCCGCCGGCGCCGTGATCTCGCGGGACAGCCGCTGCATGGCACCAGGACGCCGGCCCAGCTCGTGCGTGTCGAACACGAGGGGGTTGCGGTGGTCAAGGCGGGTGTTCAGGGCCGTTCCTGCTTTCACAGATCGCTGAAGATCAAAGATTTTGCCGCTCTAGGGCAGCATGGACCGCGACGCATATGCGCGACCGAACAGTCAGGATACCCGCCGCTTCGCTCAGAGCCCAATCCGGTCTAACGACCCTGTTCGTACTGGCGCAGCTGATCGAGGTTGATCATGCTCGTGTCGAAGAAGCTGGTCTCGTCGAGCGCGGGCTGCTGCTGCGGGTGGGGCTGCGGATGCTGCTGGTAGGCGGCGTACGGGTCGGGCTGCTGCTGCGGGTAGCCGCCGTAGGGGTCGGACTGCTGTTGCGGGTAGCCCGCGTACGACGGGTCCTGGTAGCCGTAGCCGTCCTGCCGGGGCTGCTGGGCCTGCTGCTGCGGGTAGGGCGTGACGTAGGCCGCCGCCGCGTAGTCGTCGTAGACCGGCGCCGCCTGGGCGGGGATCGCCGGCGGCTCCGGCTCGGCGAGCCCGGCCAGGAAGTCCGCGTCGCTCGACGGGCGGACGTGCTGGTTCCCCGCCGCGTCCTGGGCGGCCATGTGCGCGCCGAGGTCGTCGGTGGGCATCCGGCCCAGCAGCTTCTGGCGGCCCCGGCCGACGGCCTCCAGCGTCTTGGCCAGCACCGCCTCGACGGTGGCCAGCTTGGTGTCCACGTACGCGTCCGCCTGCTCGCGCCGGGCCAGCGGGTCGGGGGCGGGCTCGGGGGCGCCGCTGTCGTCGTGGCCCTGGGGGTCCAGGCCCGGGCCGCGGCCCAGGAGCTTCTCGCGGCCGCGGTCCACGGCGCCGATGGTCTTGCTGAGGACGACCTCGAAGTTGGCGAGCTTGCCGTCCACGTACTCGTCGGCCTCGGCGCGGATCTCGGCGGCCTCCCGCCGGGCGTCGGCGAGGATCCGGTCCGCCTCGTCCTGCGAGCGGCGGGCGATCTCGGTGTCGGAGATCAGGGAGCCCCGCTGGGCGTGCGCGGACTCGATGATCCGGTCGGCCTCCCGGCGGGCCTCCTCGACCATCTGGTCGCGCCCGCCGATCAGCTCGCGGGCCTGGGCGAGCGACCCGGGCAGGGCCTGGCGTACCTCTTCGAGCCGGGCGAGCAGTTCCGCGCGGTTGACCACGCAGGAGGCCGACATGGGCATCGACCGGGCGCCGCTCACGGCCGCGACGATCTCGTCCAGCTTCTTCTGTACGTCCATGGGGGCTCGCGCTCTCTTCGCCTAGGACCGACGGGACGACTCTAGGCCCACCGGGGGGACGCGCGGGACGGACCGGGAAGGCTCAGTCCCGCCGCGGCCGGGTCACTTGGCGCGCAGCCGTTCGATCAGCGCCGCGTGGACGTGCGCGGGGAGCAGGTGGGCGACGTCGCCGCCCCAGGTCGCGACCTCCTTGACCAGCGAGGAGGACAGGAAGCTGTACGTCGGGATGGTCGGCACGAACAGGGTCTCGACGCCCGACAGGCCCATGTTCATCTGGGCCATCTGGAGCTCGTAGTCGAAGTCGCTGACCGCGCGCAGGCCCTTGACGATGGCCGGGATGTCCCGCTGCTTGCAGAAGTCGACGAGGAGGCCGTGGAAGGACTCGACCTCGACGTTGCCGTAGTCGGCGGTCGCCTCGCGGATCAGTTCGATCCGCTCCTCGACCGTGAACAGGCCCTGCTTCGCCGGGTTGATCATCACGGCGACGTGCACGACGTCGTACAGCCTGGAGGCCCGTCCGATGACGTCGAGGTGTCCGTTGTGGATGGGGTCGAAGGATCCCGGACAGACCGCGCGGCGCAACTGAACTCCCTCGTTCATGAGTCTTCGCTGGTGGAGGCGGCGCGACCGTACCAAAGGGTGCCTTCGCCGTACTTGCGCGAGCGCAGCGGCTCAAACCCCTCGGGCCACGGGAACGGGCCGCTCCTCGTGCTGCGCTCCACGGTGACGAGGGCGTCGTCGGTGAGCCAGCCGTTGGCGCGGAGTGTGAGCAGGATCTCGCCGAGCTCGCCGTGCTCGACGGCGTACGGCGGGTCCAGGAAGACGATGTCGTACGGCTCGCCGGAGGCGGCTCCCGCGACGATCTGTTCGGCCTTGCCGGCCCGGAACTCGGCGCCGGGCAGGCCCAGGGTCCGGATGTTGTCGCGGATGGCCTTGGCGGCCTTGGCCTCGGCCTCGACGAGCAGGGTGTGGGCGGCGCCCCGGGAGAGGGCCTCCAGGCCGACGGCGCCGGAGCCGCCGTAGAGGTCGAGGACCCGGGAGTCCTCGATCCCGTGCAGCGACTCCCAGGTGGAGAAGAGCCCTTCGCGCATCCGGTCGGAGGTCGGGCGGGTGCCGGTGCCGGGCGGCACGGCCAGCCGCCGCCCGCCGGCGGTGCCGGCGATCACGCGGGTCATCTGGGGTCCTTCTCTGCGACGGTCTCCGGGGGCCGGGCCCCCGCTCTGGCCTCCCACGATAGGTCGTCGCCGCCGGACGCCGCGCTCAGCCCTTCTCCAGGTACTGCTCCCGCTCGGTGTCCAGCAGGGCGTCGAGGGCGGTGCGCAGGCCGGGGAGCCCCTCCAGTTCGGGGTCGGCGGCGACCACGCGGGCGGCCTCCTCCCGGGCCTCGGCGATGACCTCCTCGTCCTCGATGACGGCGAGCATGCGCAGCGAGGAGCGGACGCCGGACTGGGCCTGGCCGAGGACGTCGCCCTCGCGGCGCTGTTCCAGGTCGATGCGGGAGAGTTCGAAGCCGTCGAGGGTGGCGGCGACGGCGGCGAGCCGGGCGCGGGCGGGGCTGGCCTCGTGCATCTCGCTGACGAGCAGGCACAGTCCGGGCGCCGAGCCGCGGCCGACGCGGCCGCGGAGCTGGTGGAGCTGGGAGACGCCGAAGCGGTCGGCGTCCATGATCACCATGACGGTGGAGTTGGGGACGTTCACGCCGACCTCGATGACGGTGGTGGCGACGAGCACCTTGACCTCGCCGGCGGCGAACCGGCGCATCACGTCGTCCTTGTCGGCGGGGTCCATCCGGCCGTGCAGCACCTCGACGGGGAGTCCGGCGAGGGGGCCGCGGCCGAGCTGTTCGGCGATCTCCAGGACGGCCAGCGGCGGGCGCTTCTCGGCCTCGTCCTCGGCGGACGCCTTCTTCTTGCCCTTCGGGTCGTCCTCGCCGTCGCCGATGCGGGGGCAGACGACGTACGCCTGGTGTCCGTTCTCGGCCTCCTCGCGGACCCGCTCCCAGGCCCGGGTGAGGAAGTGCGGCTTGTCCTTGGCCGGGACGACGTGGGTGGCGATCGGGGAGCGGCCGGCGGGCAGCTGGTCGAGGACGGAGGTCTCCAGGTCGCCGAAGACGGTCATGGCGACGGTGCGCGGGATGGGGGTGGCGGTCATGACCAGCAGGTGCGGCGGCTGCTTGCCCTTGGAGCGCAGGGCGTCGCGCTGTTCGACGCCGAAGCGGTGCTGTTCGTCGACGACGACCAGGCCGAGGTCGTGGAACTGGACCTTGTCCTCGATCAGGGCGTGGGTGCCGATGACGATCCCGGCCTCGCCGGTGACCAGGTCGAGCAGGGCCTGGCGGCGGGCGGCGGTCCCCATGGAGCCGGTGAGCAGGACGACCTTGGTGCCCCGGTCGGAGCCGCCGAGCATGCCGCCCTCGGCGAGCTCGCCCATCATCTCGGTGATGGAGCGGTGGTGCTGCTGGGCGAGCACCTCGGTGGGCGCGAGCATGGCGGCCTGCCCGCCGGAGTCGACGACGGCGAGCATGGCGCGCAGGGCGACCATCGTCTTTCCGCTTCCGACCTCGCCCTGGAGGAGGCGGTGCATGGGGTGGCTGGTGGCGAGGTCGTCGAAGATCTCCTGCGAGACCTTCCGCTGGCCGTCGGTGAGGGTGAAGGGGAGCTTGGCGTCGAAGGCGTCGAGGAGGCCGCCGGGGGTGGCGCGGCGGGCCACGGCGGGGAGCTGGGAGTCCGCGTGGCGGCGGCGGGCGAGGGCGACCTGGAGGACGAAGGCCTCGTCCCACTTCAGGCGGCGGCGGGCGTCCTCGATGTCGGCCTTGGTGTCCGGCCGGTGGATCTTGAGGAGGGCCTCGGTGAGCGGGACCAGTCCGCGGCCGTCGCGCAGGGCGGGCGGGAGCGGGTCGAGGGCCTCGGCGGCGCGGGGCAGGACGGCGTCCACGCACTTGGCGATCTTCCAGGACTCCAGCTTGGCGCAGGCCGGGTAGATCGGGATCAGCTGGTTGGCGAAGGCGGTGGCGGCGTCCCGGTCGGAGGCGTCCCCGCCGAGGGGCTCGTACGCGGGGTGCGCGAGCTGGAGCTTGTGGTTGAACCGGGAGACCTTGCCCGCGAACATGGCGCGGCTGCCGGGCAGCAGCTCCTTGTGCGGCTTGTGGACGCCGGCGCCGAAGAAGACGAGCTGGAGGCGGCCGCTGCCGTCGGTGATGGTGACCTCCAGCCGCTTGCCGCGGCCCCCGTTGAAGGTCAGGATCCGGGCGTCGGCGACCTGGGCGACGACGGTGACGTGCTCGTCGATCTGGTCGGCGAGGTCGGCGAGCGAGGTCAGCTCGCCGCGCTCCGCGTACCGCCGGGGGTAGTGGTGGAGCAGGTCGAGGGCCGTGTGCAGGCCGAGCTGCTCGGCGAGCACCTTGGCGGTGGCGGGGCCGAGGGTCTTCTTGAGGTCTTCGTCGAGCGCGGGCACGTGTTCCATTGCACACCATCTCGCTGACAAGCCCGCTATTCCACCCCGATGAGCAGGGGCGCCGAGTGCCGACCGCCGCCGTAGGTGACGGTGTCCACGGCCAGGTGCCGCTGCTGGACGTAGGCCTCCAGGCGGGCGGCGAGGGTCTCGGGGACCTCGGGGCCCAGGACGAGGGTGACGAGTTCGCCGCCGGAGCCGAGCATGCGCTCCAGGACGGCCTCGGCCGTCTCGGGCAGGCCCGCGCCGATGAGGGCCACGTCGCCGTCGATGAGCCCGAGGACGTCCCCGGCCTGGCAGATGCCGGCGGAGGTGAAGGACTGCCGCTCGGCGACGGCCAGTTCCCCGTAGCGGGTGGCGCCGGCGGCGGCGGTCATGGTGACGACGTCCTCGTCGAAGCTGGCCTCCGGGTCGTGCACGGCGAGGGCCGCCAGGCCCTGGACGGCGGACCGGGTGGGGATCACGGCCACCCGTACGCCGTCGGCGCGGGCCTGCTCGGCGGCGGCCGCGGCGGCGGCGCGCAGCTCGGCGGCGCCGGGCAGCAGGACCACCTCGCGGGCGTGGGCCCGGCGGACGGCGTCGAGCAGTTCGGCGACGGCGGGCGGTTCGCCCGGGCGGGCCGGGACGGTGGTCGCGCCCGCCTCGGCGCACAGTGCGGCCAGCCCCTCGCCCTGGACCACCGCCACCACGGCCCGCTGGGCGCGCGGGGCGCTCGCGCGGCGCCGTTCGTCACCGAAGTGGGTGATGCGGATGCGGTACGGCCGGCCGGCCTCCACCGCGGCCTCGACGGCCGCGCCGGGGTCGTCGACGTGCACGTGGACGTTCCACAGCCCGTCGCCGCCGACCACCACCAGGGAGTCGCCGAGCCCGTCGAGGGTGGCGCGCAGCCGGTCGACGGCCTCCTCGGGGGCCTCCAGCAGGTAGATCACCTCGTAGCCGGGCCCGCCCTCCTCCTGGGCGCACGGCTCGGGGACCCGCTCCACGGGGACGGCGGGCCCCTGGACGGGTTCGGCTTCGGGCTCCTGGCCGGAGAGGGCCTGCCAGAGCGCCCCGAGGACGGCGACCAGCCCGCAGCCCCCGGCGTCGACCACGCCGGCCCTGCCGAGGGCGGCGAGCTGCGCGGGGGTCTCGGCGAGGGCCGCGCGGGCCCCCTCGTAGGCGGCGCGGGCCACGTCGGCGGCGCTCCCGGTGCCGGCCCGCGCGGCGCGGGCGGCGGCCCCGGCGACGGTGAGCATGGTGCCCTCGACGGGGTGCGCGACGGCCTGGTAGGCCTCCTCGGCGGCCCGGGTCAGGGCCTCGGCCAGGAACGGGCCGGGGGCGCGGCCGGCGGGGTCGGTGCCGAGGACGTCGGCGACACCGCGCAGCAGCTGGGCGAGGATGGTCCCGGAGTTGCCCCGGGCGCCTATGAGCGCGCCGTGGGCGTAGGCCCGTACCGCCTCGGGCAGGGTGGCCGCCGGTGTGCCTTCGGTCACGCCGGGGGCGGTCGGGGTGAGGCTTCCGGTCAGGGCGCGGTCGGCGGATTCGGCCGTCAGGTAGAGGTTGGTTCCGGTGTCGGCGTCCGCGACGGGGTAGACGTTGATGGCGTCGATGTCCGTACGGGCCCGGCCCAGTGCCGCCAGGGCCAGGGAGCTCCAGGTGCGCACCGCTTCGGCATCGAGGGCGTGCGGCTCGGGCTCGTGCGCCACCGGGCGTTCCTCCTTGTGCGGGCCAGGGTTCACCGCAGGGTAACGAAGGACGGCCCCCGGCCCGGGACCCCGGGGCGGAGCCCGGCCCCGTCATGGTAGTTTTCTCGGACCCAAGCAGTCGTTGTATGCTGCTCAGGTTGCCCGTCGAGAGTCGGGTCATTCGTCCGGCAAGCCACTTCAGATCTCTGAATCCGGTGCGCCGGATTCCACCGTAATTGCATCTGAAGTCTTGGAGTGACCTGTGGCTGCCAACTGCGACGTTTGCGCCAAGGGGCCGAGCTTCGGCAACAACATCTCCCACTCGCACCGCCGCACCTCGCGTCGCTGGAACCCGAACATCCAGCGCGTCCGTGCCGTGGTCAATGGGACGCCGAAGCGCCTCAACGCCTGCACCTCGTGCATCAAGGCCGGCAAGGTCTCGCGCTGACGCCTCCCGTCGTCGTAGCGCAGCCCTTTCCGGTTGCCAAGAAGGCCGGTTCACCTCTGGTGAACCGGCCTTTTGCCTTGTCCTGACGGTTTCAGCGCCACCGCCAGGCGTGGTCCACCGGGCCGATGCCGCCGCCGAGCGCGAAGCCGGCGGCGATGGCGCCGGTGACGTACTCCTTGGCCGCCGTGACGGCCTCCGGGACGGACAGCCCCTTGGCCAGGCCCGCCGCGATCGCGCTGGCGAGGGTGCAGCCGGTGCCGTGGGTGTGCCGGTTGTCGTGGCGGGGCGCCCGCAGCCACAGCTCCTCGGAGCCGTCGGTCAGCAGGTCCACGGCCTCGCCGCCGTGGGCGGCGAGGTGGCCGCCCTTGATCAGCGCCCAGCGGGGTCCGAAGCCGAGGACCGCGCCGGCGGCCCGCCGCATGCCGTCCTCGTCCTCGACGGCCACCCCGGTCAGCTGCGCCACCTCGTCGAGGTTGGGCGTCGCCACCGTGGCCCGGGGCAGCAGCTCGCCCCTTACGGCGTCCAGCGCGGAGGCCGCCAGCAGCGGGTCCCCGTGCTTGGAGACCCCCACGGGATCCACCACCACCGGGGCGTCGGTGCCGGCCAGCAGCTCCGCGACGGTCTCCACGAGGACGGCGGAGGAGAGCATCCCGGTCTTGACGGCCTGGACCCCGATGTCGTCCACGACGGCCCGGTACTGGGCCCTGACGGCCTCGGCGGGCAGCTCCCAGGCCCCCTTGACCCCGCGGGAGTTCTGCGCGGTCACGGCGGTGACCACGCTCATCCCGTGCACGCCGAGCGCCAGCATGGTCTTCAGGTCGGCCTGGATGCCCGCACCGCCGCCGGAGTCGGATCCGGCGACGGTCAGGCACAGCGGGGGGTGCCCGCTCACGGGGTCTCGCCCTCGACCGGGTCGGCGCCGAAGTGGTCCCAGCCGCCGGTGCTGGTCCAGGGGGCGCCGTCCACGGTCACCTGCGGCAGGGCCGAGCGGTGCTGGACCTCCCCGATGACCTTCCAGCGGGCCGGGAGCTTCACGTCGGGCGGGAAGGTCGCCACGATGGCGTGGTCCTCTCCCCCGGTGAGCACCCACTGGAGCGGGTCGACGCCGACGGCCTGGCCGATGTCGTGCATCTGGGTCGGGATGTCCACGGCCCCCGAGCGCAGGTCGATCCGTACGTGGCTGGCCTCGGCGATGTGCCCGAGGTCGGCGATCAGGCCGTCGCTGACGTCGGTCATGGCGGTGGCGCCGAGTCCGGCGGCCGCCGGGCCCGCGTGGTACGGGGGCTCGGGGCGCCGGTGCGCCTCGACGAAGGCCCGCGGGGAGCGGAAGCCGCGCGAGAGCACGGCGAAGCCGGCCGCGGACCAGCCGAGCCAGCCGGTGACGGCCACGACGTCGCCGGGCTGGGCGCCGGAGCGCAGCACGGGCTCGTGGTTGCGCAGGTCGCCGAGGGCGGTGATGGAGACGGTGATGGTGTCCCCGCGGACGACGTCGCCGCCGACCACGGCCGCGCCGGCGACCTGGCACTCGTCGCGGATGCCGTCCATCAGCTCGGTGGGCCAGGTGACCGGCAGCTCCGCCGGGACCACGAGGCCGAGGAGGATGGCCGTCGGCACCGCGCCCATGGCGGCGATGTCGGCCAGGTTCTGGGCGGCGGCCTTGCGGCCGACGTCGTAGGCGGTGGACCAGTCGCGCCGGAAGTGCCTGCCCTCCAGCAGGATGTCCGTGCTGGCCACGACCCGCCGGTCGGGGGCCGACACGACCGCGGCGTCGTCGCCCGGTCCGAGCCGGACCGCCGGGGTGGTGGTGAGCCGTGAGGTGAGCTCCCTGATGAGCCCGAATTCCCCCAGCTCGCCCACAGTGCCCTTCATCGCTGTGCCCCTTCTTGGCAAGTCCGCTTGCGGTCGCGAGCCGTCACAGCTCTGGGTACCGTCAACAGATACGTCAACTTCTGGTCTGCGTACGCCCCGCTGTGCGTGGCGCCTGGTCTGCGGGTCTCCCCGCGGCACCCGGCGACGCGGTACCGTGGCGTCCCTTCTTCCCCCGGCCCTTCCGATTCTGTCGGGCCCACCCGAAGGTTAGGGGAAATGATCCTCGTGGCCGCCCTGGAGGTTCCGTGGTACAGGCGTACATCCTCATCCAGACCGAGGTGGGCAAGGCGTCGGTCGTCGCCGAGTCCATCGGGAACATCGCGGGGGTGATCCAGGCCGAGGACGTGACGGGGCCGTACGACGTCATCGTGCGGGCCCAGGCCGACACCGTCGACGATCTCGGCCGCATGGTGGTCGCCAAGGTGCAGCAGGTGGAGGGGATCACCCGCACCCTGACCTGCCCCGTGGTCCATCTGTAGCCCCCGTCTACTCTTGGCCGGTGATGTCTTCGCACCGCCGGCCCCTGCCTCTGCTGGCCCTGCCCGTCCTGTCGGCGGTCCTGGCCCTGGGGGGCTGTGCCCCCGGGGCCTCGAAGGTGACCCCGCCGCCCGCGCCGCCCGCCGACGTCGCGGGGCTCTGTGCCGCGCTGCACAAGGAGCTCCCGGGGAAGGTGTCCGGGCTGGACCGGACCACCACCGATCCGGAGTCGGACCTGACCGCCGCGTGGGGCGGCTCGGCGATCGTACTGCGGTGCGGGATCCCCAAGCCCGCGAAGATGGCCGATCCGAAGGCGGACGGAGTGGAGGTGAACGGCGTCGGCTGGCTGGTGGAGCGGCCGGCCGACGGCGGTCTGAAGTTCACCACCGGCTCCCGGCTCGCCTACACGGAGGTCTGGATCGACAAGGAGCATGCCACGGACGCGGGCATGCTCGTGGATCTGTCCGCCGCCGTGGCCAAGACCGTGCCGGTCGGGATCTCCTCGTACTGACCGGCCCCTCCCCCGCGCACACCGCCGCCCGCCAGGGTTCCTCCTGGCGGGCGGTCGGCTGTACGGGGCCGGGTGCTGCTAGCGCAGGCCGGTGGAGCGGCGCAGGGCGGCCTGGATCAGGCGGTCCACCAGCTCCGGGTACTCGATGCCCGACTCCTGCCACATGCGCGGGTACATCGAGATCGGCGTGAACCCCGGCATCGTGTTGATCTCGTTGATGACGAAGGTGCCGTCCTCGGTGAGGAAGAAGTCGGCGCGGACCAGGCCCTCGCAGGACGCGGCCTCGAAGGCCTCGATCGCGAGCCGCTGGACCTCGGCGGTCTGCTCCGGGGTGAGCGGGGCCGGCACGAGTCCGGTGGCGGAGTCGATGTACTTCGCCTCGAAGTCGTAGAAGTCGTGGCTGGAGACCGGCGGGATCTCCGCGGGCGCGCTGGCGCGCGGCCCGTCCTCGAACTCCAGGACGCCGCACTCGATCTCGCGGCCGCGCAGCAGCGCCTCCACGATGACCTTCGGGTCGTGGCGGCGGGCCTCGCGGATCGCCTCGTCGAGCCCGGAGGCGTCGTCGACCTTGGTGATGCCGATGGAGGAGCCGGCGCGGGCGGGCTTCACGAACAGCGGCCAGCCGTGCTCGGCGGCGAAGTCCAGGACCCTGGCCGTGGCCGCGTCCCGGTCGGCGTCCCACTCGCGGGGGCGGATGGTCACGTACGGGCCGACGTTCAGCCCGTAGGAGGCGAACACCCGCTTCATGTAGTCCTTGTCCTGGCCGACGGCCGAGGACAGGACGCCGCAGCCGACGTAGGGGATCCCGGAGAGCTCCAGGAGGCCCTGGACGGTGCCGTCCTCGCCGTAGGGGCCGTGCAGCACGGGGAAGACGACGTCGACCTCGCCCAGTGCCTTGGGGACGGATCCCGGCTCGCTGTAGACGACCTCGCGGCTGGCGGGGTCCACGGGCAGCACGACGGTGCCGTCCGGGGACTCCGCCAGCGACTCCACGTCGGGGAGCCGGCGGTCGGCGATGGCCATGCGCTCGGGTGCGTCGGCGGTCAGGGCCCACCGGCCGTCCGTGGTGATGCCGATGGGCAGCACCTCGTACTTGGAGCGGTCGATGGAGCGCAGCACGGCGCCGGCGGTGACGACCGAGATGGCGTGTTCCGAGCTGCGGCCGCCGAAGACGACGGCGACGCGGGGCTTACGGCCCTGCTGCTCAGGGGTCTGGGGGAGGTTCTCGCTGCTCATATCGGCACGAGGGTACCCGCTCAAGCGTCCGGAAAGGTGTCAGTGGCGTTCCGGTTTGGCGCTGCGGCCCATGAGTTCCTTCAGCGCGACCAGGGTGGGCTTGCCGTGGTGGACGATGTCGACGACCGTCTCGGTGATCGGCATGTCCACTCCGTGCCGGCGGGCCAGATCGGCCACGGACTGGCAGGACTTGACCCCCTCGGCGGTCTGCTTGGTGACCGCGATGGTCTCCTCCAGGGTCATCCCGCGGCCCAGGTTGGTGCCGAAGGTGTGGTTCCGGGAGAGCGGCGAGGAGCAGGTGGCGACGAGGTCGCCGAGGCCCGCGAGGCCGGAGAAGGTGAGCGGGTCGGCGCCCATCGCCAGGCCCAGGCGGGTGGCTTCGGCCAGGCCGCGGGTGATGAGGGAGCCCTTGGTGTTGTCGCCCAGGCCCATGCCGTCGGCGATGCCGACGGCGAGGCCGATGACGTTCTTGACGGCGCCGCCGAGCTCGCAGCCGATGACGTCGGTGCTGGTGTAGGGGCGGAAGTACGGGGTGTGGCAGGCGGCCTGGAGGCGCTGGGCCACGGCCTCGTCCACGCAGGCGACGACGGAGGCGGCGGGCTGGCGGGCGACGATCTCGCGGGCCAGGTTGGGGCCGGTGACGACGGCGACGCGCTCGGCGGGGACCTTGGCCACCTCCTCGATGACCTGGCTCATCCGCTTGGCGCTGCCGAGCTCGATGCCCTTCATCAGGGAGACGAGGACGGTGTCGGGTGCCAGCAGCGGGGCCCATTCGGCCAGGTTGCCGCGGAGGGTCTGGGAGGGGATGGACAGGACGGTGAAGTCGGCGTCGCGCGCGGCCTCGGCCGGGTCGGTGGTGGCGCGCAGGTTCGCCGGCAGCTCCGCGCCGGGGAAGTAGTCCGGGTTGGTGCGGGCGGTGTTGATGGCGTCGGCGACCTCCGGGCGGCGGGCCCACAGGGTGACCTCGCAGCCGGCGTCGGCGAGGACCATGCCGAAGGCGGTGCCCCAGGAGCCCGCCGAGAAGACCGCCGCCTTGACGGGACGCGTCACTTGGTGCCCTCCCCCGCGGCCTTGCGCCGCTGTTCCGCCCTGGCCCTGCGGTGGTCGTACGGCTCCTCGGGAGCCTTCTCGCCGCGCAGCTGCTCCAGGAGCTCGGTGATGTCGGCCATGATGGCCTCGGTGGCCCCCTTGAGGACGTCCGGCGTGGGGTCCTTGCCGTAGAAGGCCGAGAGGTCCACGGGCGGCCCGGCGAGCACCTGGAGGGTCTTGCGCGGGAACAGGCGGACCTTGTTCTCCTTGGCGTACGGCGGCATCGCGAGGTTGGCGCCCCACTGGGCCACCGGAATGACGGGGGCCCGGGTGATCAGCGCCACCCGGGCGACACCGGTCTTGCCGGCCATCGGCCACATCTCCGGGTCCCTGGTGAGGGTGCCCTCCGGGTAAAAGGCGACGCATTCGCCGCGCTCGACGGCGTCCACCGCGGCCCGGAATGCGTCCAGCGCGTTGGTGGTCTCGCGGTAGACGGGGATCTGGCCCGATCCGCGCAGGATGGCGCCGACGAAAGGCACCTTGAACAGCCCCGCCTTGGCGAGCAGGCGCGGCACCCGGCCGGTGTTGTACTGGAAGTGCGCGTAGGACAGCGGGTCCAGATACGAGTTGTGATTGACGGCGGTGATAAAGCCGCCGTCGGCCGGAATGTGCTCCATTCCCCGCCAGTCCCGCTTGAAGAGCACTACCAGCGGCGGTTTTGCGATGACCGCCGCCAGGCGGTACCAGAAGCCGATTCTGCGGCGGGACACTCGGAGCACCTTCCTCTAGGACCGGGGCGCGGGCCGCCTCCCAGCGGTGGCTGGGGCGGCTTGAGACCTCATGGGCCGGACAAGTGTCGCCCCGGGTCCGGTCTCTGTCGAGAACACCGTACGCCCCGCCCGGACCGGCGGGCCCCCCTCCGGCCGGTCTGAGGTGACAATGGGCCGACTGATGACCGGGCCGTGACCCGCCCGTGGCCGGGGCGGGCGGGGCCGCGCACCGGAGCGAAGGAGACCGCCACGAACGCCGTCTGGAGCCTGGTGGTCCCCCTGAAGCCCCTCGCCGTGGCGAAGAGCCGGCTGGCTGGCGCCGTCGGCGCCTCGCGGCCGGGGCTGGCCCTGGCCTTCGCCCAGGACACCGTGGCCGGGGCGCTGGCCTGCGCCTCCGTCGTGGATGTGGTGGTCGTCACGGACGACGCCGCGGCCGGCGCGGAACTGGCCCGGCTCGGGGCGCGGATCGTCCCGGACGCCCCGGGGGCCGGCCTCAACGCGGCCCTGGACCACGGCGCGCGGGCCGTGCGCGCCGGACGGCCGGGGGCGCGGCTGGCCGCGATGAACGCGGACCTTCCGGCACTGCGCCCACCGGAATTGCTACGTGTGCTCGATATCGCCTCCGCATTTCCCCGGGCATTTCTGGCGGATGCGGCGGGAATCGGGACGACTCTCCTTTCCGCCGGTCCGGACGTGGAATTGGCACCGGCGTTCGGCGGCCCCTCCCGGGCCCGGCATTCCGCCTCGGGCGCGGTGGAAATAGCCCTGGCGGACGTCGAGAGCGTACGGAGGGACGTGGACACGGGCCCGGACCTGCGCAGGGCCCTCTCCCTCGGCGTGGGCCGGCACACGGCCCGATACAGTGCGCTCATGCAGGCGACCGCGTACACGTACGACTCCCAGACCCGCAGCGGCAGCGTGCTGCTGGACGACGGCACCCCGGTGCCCTTCGGGGCCGAGGCCTTCGACGCGGGGGGCCTGCTGATGCTGCGGCCCGGGCAGCGGGTGCGCATCGAGACGGACGGCGCGGGCGCGGCCCTGCGGATCACCCTGGTGACCCTGCAGACGTTCTAGCCCCTGCGGTGCCCGCCGCCGCCTTGACCTGCGAAGGAACGCACCGCGGGCCGGCTTCCCCCAGGGGGAAGCCGGCCCGGCGTGTGTGACTCGTGCCCCTACTTCTTGCGGGCGGTGGTCTTCTTCGCGGTGGCCTTGCGCGTCGCCGTCTTCTTGGCGGGCGCCTTCGTCGCGGTGGCCTTCTTGGCCGCCGGGGCGGTCTTCTTCGCCGTGGCAGTGGTCTTCTTGGCCGCCGTCGTGGCCTTCTTCGCCGGGGCCGCCTTCTTCGCGGCCGCCGTGGCCTTCTTCGCGACCGTGGTCTTCGCGGCCGTCTTCTTGACGGTCGCGGTGGCCTTCTTCGCCGTCGTCTTCTTCGCGGCGGTCTTGGTGGCCGTGGTCTTGGCGGCGGCCTTCTTGGCCGTGGTGGCCTTCTTGGCGGCGGCCTTCTTGACCGTGGCCGAGGCGCCGCCGGTCAGGCTGCCCTTCGGGGCCTTCTTCACGGCCACCTCGTCGCCCTTGGGGAGCTTCTTGGTGCCGCTGACCAGGTCCTTGAAGCCCTGACCCGCGCGGAAGCGGGGAACGGAGGTCTTCTTGACCCGGACGCGCTCACCCGTCTGCGGGTTGCGGGCGTAGCGGGCCGGACGGTCCACCTTCTCGAACGAGCCGAAGCCCGTGACCGAGACCCGGTCGCCCGCGACGACCGCGCGGACCATCGCGTCCAGTACCGCGTCGACGGCGTCCGCGGCCTGCTGGCGGCCGCCCAGCTTGTCGGCAATCGCTTCTACGAGCTGCGCCTTGTTCACGTCTTCCCCTTCGGAGACCTCGCCAGAACGAATGTGTTCAAGCTTATTTCGCACGTTAGGCGGATATATACCGCAAATCAAACACGAAACGGGCTAATCACCCTAGTGCCGCAACGATGAGAGCCGTTACGGAGTTCCTTCGCATCAGTCGCCTTCAGGGAATCGACCCTCGTCGAGGTCCTTCATCAACCTGTCCAGGCGCCTTGCCGCATCGGCGAGATCGTGCTTCGCCGCGGCAGTGACGACCAACAGCTTCCGGGACAGCGCCATCCTTACGCCCTCCGGGACTTGCAGTGCGCGCACCCTTGCGTGTGCTTCTTTCAACCGGTCCGCGACGAGTTCGTAGAGCTCGAGTTGACTGTCGCGTTCCATGCACAGATTGTGCCATCTGGGGCGAGTTGTCGCCTCACGGGGCCTCAACATACGGCTGTGCCCCCCGCCGGAAGGCGGGGGGCACAGTGTTGCCGATGTGATCACCCGAAGGTGAATAAGCGCTGATCAGGCAGGAATCAGACGCGAATCGTGCGCGGCTTGAAGGCCGGGCGGGTGCTTTCGTAGGTGTCGATGTCGGCTTCGTTCTGAAGGGTGAGCGAGATGTCGTCCAGCCCTTCCAGCAGACGCCAGCGCGCGTTGTCGTCGAGTTCGAACTCCGCCTCGACGCCCTCGGCTCGGACCTTCCGGTCGACCAGGTCGACGGTGATCTCGGCGGTCGGGTCGGCCTCGGTCAGCTCCCACAGCCGGTCGACGGTCTCCTGCGGCAGGACGACGGTCAGCAGACCGTTCTTCAGCGAGTTGCCGCGGAAGATGTCGGCGAAGCGGGAGGAGATGACCGTCTTGAACCCGAAGTTCTGCAGGGCCCAGACGGCGTGCTCGCGGGAGGAGCCGGTGCCGAAGTCGGGGCCGGCGACCAGCACGGTCGCGCCGGCGCGCTCGGGACGGTTGGTGACGAACTCCGGGTCCTTGCGCCAGGCCTCGAAGAGCCCGTCCTCGAACCCGTCGCGGGTGATCTTCTTCAGCCAGTGGGCCGGGATGATCTGGTCGGTGTCCACGTTGCTGCGGCGCAGCGGGACGGCACGGCCGGTGTGGGTGGTGAAGGCTTCCATGGCTCAGACTCCGGCGGTGGCGTTGGCGTCGGACAGGTCGGCGGGCGAGGCCAGATGGCCCAGCACCGCGGTGGCGGCGGCCACCTGCGGGGACACCAGGTGGGTGCGCCCGCCCTTGCCCTGCCGGCCCTCGAAGTTGCGGTTGGAGGTGGACGCGGAACGCTCACCGGGGGCCAGTTGGTCGGGGTTCATGCCCAGGCACATGGAGCAGCCCGCGTGCCGCCATTCGGCCCCGGCGTCCTTGAAGACCTTGTCCAGGCCCTCCTCGACCGCCTGGAGCGCGACCCGGACGGAGCCCGGGACGACCAGCATCCGTACGCCGTCGGCGACTTTGCGGCCCCCGATGATCCCGGCGACGGCGCGCAGGTCCTCGATGCGGCCGTTGGTGCAGGAACCTACGAAGACGGTGTCGACCTTGATCTCGCGCAGCGGCTGGCCCGCGGTCAACCCCATGTACTCCAGGGCCTTTTCGGCGGCCAGGCGCTCCGAAGCGTCCTCGTACGAAGCCGGGTCGGGGACGTTCGCGGACAGCGGCGCGCCCTGGCCCGGGTTGGTGCCCCAGGTGACGAACGGGGAGAGCGCGGAGCCGTCGATGACGACCTCGGCGTCGAAGACGGCGTCCTCGTCGGTGCGCAGGGTCTTCCAGTAGGCGACCGCCGCGTCCCAGTCCTCGCCCGTCGGGGCGTGGTCGCGGCCCTCCAGGTAGTCGAAGGTGGTCTGGTCGGGGGCGATCATGCCCGCGCGGGCGCCGGCCTCGATCGACATGTTGCAGATGGTCATGCGGGCTTCCATCGAGAGCCTCTCCACGGCCTCGCCGCGGTACTCCAGGATGTAGCCCTGGCCGCCGCCGGTGCCGATCTTGGCGATGATCGCCAGGATCAGGTCCTTGGCGGTGACGCCCTCGGCCAGCTCGCCGGTGACCGTGATGGCCATCGTCTTCGGGCGGGCCAGCGGCAGCGTCTGCGTCGCCAGCACGTGCTCGACCTGGCTGGTGCCGATACCGAAGGCCAGCGCGCCGAAGGCGCCGTGCGTGGAGGTGTGGGAGTCGCCGCAGACCACGGTGGTGCCCGGCTGCGTCAGACCCAGCTGCGGGCCGACGACGTGCACGACACCCTGCTCGACGTCACCCAGCGAGTGCAGGCGGACACCGAACTCGGCGCAGTTCTTGCGCAGCGTCTCCAGCTGGGCGCGGGAGACCGGGTCGGCGATCGGCTTGTCGATGTCGAGGGTGGGGGTGTTGTGGTCCTCGGTCGCGATGGTGAGGTCCAGACGCCGGACCTTGCGGCCGGCCTGCCGCAGCCCGTCGAACGCCTGCGGGCTGGTCACCTCGTGCAGCAGGTGGAGATCAATGAAGAGGAGATCGGGCTCGCCCTCGGCGCGCCGGACGACATGGTCGTCCCAGACCTTCTCCGCGAGTGTCCTACCCATCGCTCTTTCCCTCCGGCTCACCGTCCCGGATCCAGTGGTTCGTGGACCCGTACATACAGACTCGCTGGTTCTTGGAAAATTTGAACTTGCGTTTCACAGTGTGAGACGTGAATATCGTTTCATGGACAACTCTAGCGGCGTCGGCGTTCTCGACAAGGCAGCTCTGGTATTGAGCGCACTGGAGTCCGGTCCGGCCACCCTCGCCGGGCTGGTCGCGGCGACAGGGCTCGCACGACCCACGGCACATCGCCTGGCCGTGGCACTGGAACACCACCGGATGGTGGCGAGGGACATGCAGGGCCGGTTCATCCTCGGCCCGCGGCTGGCAGAGCTTGCCGCCGCGGCCGGCGAGGACCGCCTGCTGGCCACGGCGGGACCGGTTCTCACGCATCTCCGTGACGTGACGGGCGAGAGCGCGCAGCTCTACCGGCGTCAGGGCGACATGCGCATCTGCGTGGCGGCCGCCGAGCGGCTGTCGGGCCTGCGGGACACCGTCCCGGTGGGCTCCACGCTCCCGATGAAGGCCGGCTCGGCGGCGCAGATCCTGATGGCCTGGGAGGAGCCCGAACGGCTCCACCGCGGCCTCCAGGGCGCGCGCTTCACGGCGACGGCCCTGTCCGGCGTACGACGCCGCGGCTGGGCGCAGTCGATCGGCGAGCGGGAGCCGGGCGTGGCCTCGGTCTCGGCGCCGGTGCGCGGGCCCTCGAACCGCGTGGTGGCCTCCGTGTCGGTCTCCGGCCCGATCGAGCGCCTGACCCGCCACCCGGGGCGCATGCACGCCCAGGCCGTGATCGACGCGGCCGCCCGCCTGACGGAGGCCCTGCGCCGCTCCGGCTGACCCTGCCCCGCTCCACCCCACCCCCGGGCCCGGGGGCGCGTACGACGCCGCACACGTCCGAACTCGCGCCTCCGGGCCCGTACTTGTGCGGGCAGCCGGCATCCGTCCGGGAACAGCGAAGAGGCCCTCCGCGATGATCGCGGAGGGCCTCTTCCTTCATGTACCCCCGACCGGATTCGAACCGGCGCTACCGCCTTGAGAGGGCGGCGTGCTAGGCCGCTACACAACGGGGGCTAGCTTTACTGCGGTACTGCGCTGGGCTACCAGGACTCGAACCTAGAATAAGGGAACCAGAAACCCTCGTGTTGCCAATTACACTATAGCCCAATGGTCTAGACCAGCCAGACCTTGGTACCCCCGACCGGATTCGAACCGGCGCTACCGCCTTGAGAGGGCGGCGTGCTAGGCCGCTACACAACGGGGGCCCTAGCGATCCTGCATCAAAACCTCCGGGTGCGACCCTGGAGATCCTGCGGGAAGGATCTGTACCCCCGACCGGATTCGAACCGGCGCTACCGCCTTGAGAGGGCGGCGTGCTAGGCCGCTACACAACGGGGGCAAAGCACTGCGTTACTACTGCACTGCGCTGGGCTACCAGGACTCGAACCTAGAATAAGGGAACCAGAAACCCTCGTGTTGCCAATTACACTATAGCCCACCGAACTTCAAGGCCCTGGGGCCCTTTCGTTTGGTTAGCGCCTCCGGTTCCCGGCCTTTCGGCCCGTCTCCCCGGCGCAGAAAGAACATTACCGGATGCCTGACCGTGCTCCAAAACGGGTATCAGCGGCCAGCAGCCCGGGCAGGGGCGCGAGCCCCTCGATCCGGTGCACGCCCTCGGGTCCGGGGCCCCTGCCGCCGTCCCGGTCGAGCCAGACGGCGGTCAGCCCCGCGTCGCGCGCGCCGCGTGCGTCGATCTCCGGCTGGTCCCCCACGTACGCCACCTCGGCCGGGGGCAGTCCGAGCGCCGCGCAGGCGGCGAGGAAGGCGGCGGCGTCGGGCTTGCTGACCCCCAGCTCGGCCGCGCACACCAGCACCTCGAAGCGGTCGCGCAGCCCGAGGTGGCGCAGCTTGGGGTCCTGGTTGGCCTCGGAGGAGTTGGAGAGCACCCCGTGCCGGTAGCGGCCGGCGAGGGCGTCCAGGGCGGGCAGGACGTCCGGGAAGACGGTCCAGGCGGCCTTGTAGTGCTCCACGTAGCGCGCGAACCAGCCGTCCGCCTCTTCGCCGGTCAGGGCGGGCTCCCCGAGGAAGTCCCGCACCCGGTCCTGGCGCTGGCCCTGGAAGGTGGTCTCGCCGGCGGAGAAGCGCCCCCAGTGCAGTTCCGTGAGCCGCCGCCACAGGGCCAGCGCCTCGGCGGGGGTTCCGTAGCGCTCGGCGATCCCCTCGTCCCGCAGGTGCAGCGCCAGCCCGGCGGAATCGGCCCCCGTGTAGTCGAAGAGGGTGTCGTCGATGTCCCACAGCACGGCGCGGATCGGCATACCGGCGAGCCTACGCCCGGGCGGAGGCGTGCGGGGGCGGTACGCGGAACCCGGCCGCGGGGTGGTCCGCGTCACACGGACGGACGGAGCGGCGCGGGCCGGGCCGGGCGACCGGGGTGTGAGCGTTCTCACCGGCGGCGCCGGGGAACGCCGAAGGGGCGGCAGCCGGATCGGCTGCCGCCCCTTCGGAAGGGCGCGGGTCAGGCGGCGAGCTTCGCCAGGGCCGCGTCGATGCGCGCGATCGAGCGCTCCTTGCCCAGGATCTCCAGGGACTCGAAGAGCGGCAGGCCGACGGTACGGCCGGTGACGGCCACGCGGACGGGGGCCTGGGCCTTGCCGAGCTTGAGGCCGTGGGCCTCGCCGGCGGTCAGGACGGCCTGCTTGAGGGACTCCGGGTCCGCCCAGTCGGCGGCGAGGAGGTTCTCGCGCGCCGTGGTCAGCAGGGCCGCGGGCTCGCCCTTCATGGCCTTGTCCCAGGACGCCTGGTCCTCGACGGGCTCCTTGAGGAAGAGGAAGTCCACGTTCGCGGTGATGTCCGAGAGGACCGTCACACGGGTCTGGGCGTGCGGGGCGATCCGGTCCCAGGCGTCCGCGTCGAAGTCCTCGGGCGCCCAGTTGGCGTGCGGGGCCTCCAGCCACGGGGCGCAGGCGTCCGCGAAGGCCTTCGGGGTCAGCCGGCGGATGTGGTCGGCGTTGATCGCCTCGGCCTTCTTCAGGTCGAAGCGGGCCGGGTTGGCGTTGACGCCGTCGATGTCGAACTTCGCCACCATCTCCTCGATCGAGAAGATGTCCTGGTCCTTGGAGAAGGACCAGCCGAGGAGCGAGAGGTAGTTCAGCAGGCCCTCGGGGAGGAAGCCGCGCTCGCGGTAGAGGTTCAGCGAGGACTCGGGGTCGCGCTTGGAGAGCTTCTTGTTGCCCTCGCCCATCACGTACGGCAGGTGGCCGAAGCTCGGGGTGCCCTTGGCGACGCCCAGCTCGATCAGCGCCTTGTAGAGGGCGATCTGGCGGGGGGTGGAGGAGAGCAGGTCCTCGCCGCGCAGGACGTGCGTGATCTCCATCAGCGCGTCGTCGACCGGGTTGACCAGCGTGTAGAGCGGGGCGCCGTTCGCGCGGACGATGCCGAAGTCCGGCACGTTCTCCGGGGTGAAGGAGAGCTCGCCGCGGACCAGGTCCGTGAAGGTGATGGTCTCGTCGGGCATCCGGAAGCGGACGATCGAGGTACGGCCCTCGGCCTCGTACACGGCGACCTGCTCGGCGGTCAGCTCGCGGCAGTGGCCGTCGTAGCCGGAGGGCTTGCCGGCCGCGCGGGCGGCGTCGCGGCGGGTGTCGAGCTCCTCGGTGGTGCAGAAGCACCGGTAGGCGTAGCCGCCGTCCTGGAGCTTCTGCGCGACGTCCTTGTAGATGTCCATGCGCTCGGACTGCCGGTACGGGGCGTGCGGGCCGCCGACCTCGGGGCCCTCGTCCCAGGTGAAGCCGAGCCAGCGCAGCGAGTCGAGGAGCTGGACGTACGACTCCTCGGAGTCGCGGGCGGCGTCGGTGTCCTCGATGCGGAAGACGAACGTACCGCCGTGGTGCCGGGCGAACGCCCAGTTGAAGAGGGCGGTCCGGACCAGGCCCACGTGGGGGTTGCCGGTCGGGGAGGGACAGAAACGGACGCGGTAGTTCGCGTTAGCCACGCTTGATCACCTTGTTGGTGAGAGTGCCGATGCCTTCGATGGTGACGGCGACCTCGTCGCCGACGTTCAGGGGGCCGACTCCGGCCGGTGTCCCCGTGAGGATGACGTCGCCCGGGAGCAGCGTCATGGCCTCGCTGATGTGCACGACGAGCTCCTCGATGGAGCGGACCATGTCGGCGGTGCGGCCGAGCTGGCGCTGTTCGCCGTTGACGGTGCACTGGATCGCCAGGTCGGACGGGTCCAGGTCGGTCTCGATCCAGGGGCCGAGGGGACAGGCGCTGTCGAAGCCCTTGGCGCGGGCCCACTGCTTCTCGCGCTGCTGGACGTCCCGGGCGGTGACGTCGTTGGCGCAGGTGTAACCGAGGATGACGTCCTTGACGCGCTCCTTCGGGACCTCGCGGCACATGCGGCCGATGACCACGGCGAGCTCCGCCTCGTGGTGGAGGTCCTGGGAGAAGGAGGGGTAGACGATCGGGTCTCCGGAGCCGACCACCGAGGTGGAGGGCTTGAAGAAGGTGATCGGCGCTTCGGGGAGCTCGTTGCCGAGCTCCGCCGCGTGCTCCGCGTAGTTGCGGCCGACGGCCACGACCTTGTTCGGGAGCACGGGCGGCAGCAGCCGGACCTTGCTCAGCGGGACCTTCGTGCCGGAGAGCTCGAAGTCCGCGAACGGGATGCCCTTGATGATGTCGAGGACGAGCTCGCCTTCGGCGCCGGGGGCAGTGCTGCCCTCGACCGCGCCGAACGCGACGTTGCCGTCGATCGAGAACCTGGCGATGCGCACCTGCTGCGTCTGCCCCTCTTGTGTTTCCGCTGGCTGGAGTCTGCGGACTCCAGGCTAACGCGGTGGGGGCGGGCGCTTCGCGCTCCTTTACTGCGCGGCGGCGGCCGGGGCGTCCATCAGGACGGTGCGGCGCGGGTTCGCGGTCTGGGTGGGCAGCTCGACGCGGTGCTCCGGGGTGGCCGGGGCCGCCTGCAGCTCCTCGGCGTCCTTGAGGTGCGCGAGGGTGGTCCGGCGGGGGTTGGCTATGTTGCGGATCATCGACGTCGTCTTCATCGGAGTTTCGGGCCCTCGGCTCGCTGGTGGGGTGTGGGTCGACTGCTGCGCCGGATGTGGCGCCAACCCTTTAACAGGCAAGGCTAAACATCCGAATCCCCGACTGAACCGGTTAGTAATAGTCACGCGCATGTGAGTTTCCTCACCAGCGAGCGGGCAATACGGACATAATTGACAGTCAACTAGGGTCGGCGAAACGGACATTGCGCCACTGAATGCGCCATTCCGCTCCTGATCATCTCGACTGGGACACCTTGCCAGACGCGAGCTTTGATTGGCGTAAGTCCGATTCATCCCCATAGGACTTCCACGTCGCGTAGCCCGCCCGTCACAAGCCGTGAGCGGCTCGCCGGGGCGACACGCGCACCTTGTTGGAGATCCCCCACTGTGCTGGAATTCGCGAGACCGCCGCGGGTATCAGCCGGCGCGCAGGTGGCGCAAGAGAGCGCCGAGCGCGGTGGCACAGACAGGGAGACGCGCCGGTCACCGACGACCACCATGGGGCCGTCAGTGCCCCACGACTCGACACCGCTCCGCCGCTCATCCGGCGGGGCGCCTGGTCCAGAGGTTGCGACGCTAGTGCAGGGACGATTCAAGAGGGATGGCAAGGGGTCTCCCCAGGCCCTTCAGGGCCGAGGGGAAGCTGCGGCGGAGCAGGAGCCGCTCGGCGGGACCGACCGTGGCGCCTCGCCCCAGCACGCCCCGGGCCGCGGCCCGGCACTCGAAGGGGCGGGGCCCGACTCCTCCCCCTCGGGGAAGGCGAAGGGCCGCGGGAAGGCCGCGAAGGCCCCCAAGGCCCCGAAGGCCGGGCGCTCCAAGGGCAAGGGCAAGGCCAAGGCCGAGACCGTCGAGCAGGACGAGGCGATACCCAAGGCCCCCAGCTCGGGCTCCCGTCTCGCGATGCAGAACTGGCGCATCAGCACGCGACTGGTGTCGCTGCTGACCCTGCCCGTCGTCGCGGCCACCACCCTCGGTGGCTTCCGCATCAACGACTCGCTCAACGACATCGCCCAGCTGGATCACATGCAGCTGCTGACGACGATGACCCGGCAGGCCACCAACCTGGCCGCCATGCTCCAGGAGGAGCGGGACAAGTCGGCCGGTCCGATGTCGATCACCAAGGACGGCAAGGCCAACAGCCTCGTCCAGGGTGTCCGCGACCAGACCGACGCCGCCGCCAAGGCCTTCGCCGCCGCGACCGACAAGGTCGACAGCGCGCAGGACAAGGACGAGACCCTCAAGTCGATCCGCAACAACATCCTGCAGATCGGCCGCCAGCTCACCGGCATCGAGGACATCCGCAAAAAGGCGTACATGAACGGCGCCCAGCAGACGGTCACCGAGTACAACTCGCTGATCGTCTCGCTGCTCTCGCTGTCGCAGGACATGGCCCAGGCCACCTCCAACCCGGAGATGATCAAGCGCACCCGCGCCCTGGCCGCCTTCTCCTCCGCCAAGGAGTACGCCTCCATCCAGCGCGCCGTGATCGCCGCCTCCCTTCTGGAGAGCAGCGACAAGCCCGGCAAGCTCGATGAGAACGACCGCCTCTACGGCCTCTCCGCGCTCCGCGGCGAGAGCCAGGCGAAGAAGACCTTCGAACTCGTCTACCAGGGCAAGCCCGAGGAACTCCTCTCGGCGCTCGGCGACGGCAACACGGAGATCGGCAGCGCCGACCACTACGCGCGCCGCGTCCTGAGCACCCAGGGACAGTTCCTCAAGGAGAAGAACCGGTCCTGGATGGACTGGTACGACGCCGACGACACCAAGCTCCAGGCCATGAAGGTCATCGAGCTGACCCTGCTCGAGGACATGGAGCAGAAGGCCCGCGAGCTCAAGAACGCCTCGCAGCAGGACGCCATCATCAACGGTGCCCTGCTCCTCCTCGTCCTCGGCGTCTCCCTCGTCGGCGCCTTCGTCATGGCACGGTCCATGATCCGCTCGCTGCGCCGCCTCCAGGACACCGCGACGCGCGTCGCCCAGGACCGTCTGCCCGAGCTCGTCAAGCAGCTCTCGGAGTCGGACCCGCAGGACGTCGACACCTCCGTGGAGTCCGTCGGCCTGCACACCCGCGACGAGATCGGCCAGGTGGCCGCGGCCTTCGACGACGTGCACCGCGAGGCCGTCCGCCTCGCCGCCGAGCAGGCCCTCCTCCGGGGCAACGTCAACGCGATGTTCACCAACCTCTCGCGCCGCTCCCAGGGCCTCATCCAGCGTCAGCTGTCGCTCATCTCCGAACTGGAGTCGCGCGAGGCCGACCCGGACCAGCTCTCCTCGCTCTTCAAGCTCGACCACCTCGCCACCCGAATGCGGCGTAACGGTGAGAACCTCCTCGTCCTCGCGGGCGAGGAGCCGGGCCGCCGGTGGACCCGCCCCGTCCCGCTCGTCGACGTGCTCCGCGCCGCCGCGTCCGAGGTGGAGCAGTACGAGCGCATCGAACTGGCGGCGGTGCCCGGCACCGACGTCGCCGGCCGCGTCGTCAACGACCTCGTGCACCTCCTCGCCGAGCTGCTGGAGAACGCCACCTCGTTCTCCTCCCCGCAGACGAAGGTCAAGGTCACCGGTCACGCGCTGCCCGACGGCCGTGTGCTCGTCGAGATCCACGACACCGGCATCGGCCTGTCCCCCGAGGACCTCGCCGCGATCAACGAGCGGCTCGCGTCGCCGCCGACCGTGGACGTCTCGGTGTCCCGCCGCATGGGTCTGTTCGTGGTCGGCCGCCTGTCCCTGCGACACGGCATCCGCATCCAGCTGCGCCCCTCCGACTCGGGCGGCACCACCGCCCTCGTCATGCTCCCGGTGGACGTCGCCCAGGGCGGCAAGAAGCCGGGTCCCGTCCCGGGCCAGGGCGGCCAGGCCGGCGCCCCCGGCGGCCAGGGCGCTCCCGGCGCCCAGGGTTCCGTCCCCGGCGGCGCGCGTCCCCCCGGGGGCGCGGGCCAGCAGCGCGGCCAGGTCGGCGGCGGCGCCCAGCGCCCGGCGCTGCCCGGCCAGGGCGGTCCCGGCGGTGCCCCGCAGGGCGGCCCGGGCCAGGGTCCGCGTCCGCAGGGCGGCCCCGCCGCCGCGACGGGCCAGGGCCAGGGCCAGGGCGGCTTCGGCGCCGGTGCCCCGCTGCCCGCCCGCGGTCAGGGCGGCCCCGCCGGCGCTCCGGGCGTCCCGGACAACAACCTCTTCAGCGGTCCGCAGGCCCGCCCCTCGGGCGTGCCCCAGGCCTCCGGCCCCGGTGTCTTCCCGCCCCAGGGCGGCAACGGCTTCGAGCGTCCGCAGCAGCCCCAGGGCGGCCCGGGCTTCGGCCAGCAGCAGCCCGGGCAGGCCCCGCAGCAGCAGGGCGGCCCCGGAGCCCCGGTCAAGCGCCGGCGCCCGCAGCTCCCGCCGCAGGGCGGCGCCGCCGGACGTCCGGAGCTCCCGGGCGCGGGCGGCCCGTCGGCCGGGATGCCGCCGGCCACCAGCTGGGGTGCCGGGCAGGCCGGGCAGGAGGCCCCGCGCGGGCACGACGAGCTGTCGGGCCCCGGCTCGACGGCGGAGTTCGCCCGCCCGGACTTCAACGCCCCGTACCCGCCGGCCGGCAACTCCACGACCGGCCAGTTCGAGCGGCCCGACATACGCGGCCCCCAGGACCCGTCCACCACCGGCCAGTTCCAGCGCCCGCAGCCGGGCGGCCCCCTCGACCCGTCCACGACGGGCCAGTTCGAGCGCCCCGACATGCGCGGCCCCCAGGACCCGTCCACCACCGGGCAGTTCGAGCGCCCGCAGCCGGGCGGCCTCCAGGACCCCTCCACGACCGGACAGTTCGCCCGCCCCGCGGGCAACGGCGGCCCCGGTGGCCCCGGCGTTGGCGGGTACGCGGACCAGCAGCCCCAGGGCCGTCAGCCCGGCGGCTACGCCCCCGCGCCCATGCCGGCGCCCCGCCCCGAGGCCCCGCAGCTGCCGCAGGCGTACCAGCCCGAGGCGCTGCCGCCGGCCCAGCCGCAGCCCGGTGGTGAGCTGCGCAGTCCGATCTTCGATACGCTGGAGTCGAACTGGTCCGGCCAGAACGGCGGCCAGTCCGCCGGACAGGCGCCGGCCGTTCCGCAGCAGCCCCAGCAGACGCCGGCCCCGCAGCAGCAGCCGCTGCCGCAGCGCGGGCAGGAGCTCGCGGCCGAGCCCGCCACCGCGGTGACCGGCAGCACGCCGCAGGTCAGCTGGCGGTCCTCCCCCAACGACGAGCTGATGCGTCAGGCCGAGCGCGTGCGCCAGCCCGCCGCGGGCGGCATCACCACCTCGGGGCTCCCCCGCCGGGTGCCGCGGGCCAACCTCGTCGCCGGTACCGCCCAGCAGCAGGCCGAGGCACCGGCGGGACCGCAGGTGTCGCGCGCCCCGGACGACGTGCGCGGCCGTCTCACCAACCTCCGACGCGGTATCCAGCAGGGACGGCAGGCCGGCGGTTCCGGCCCGGCGACCGGCAGTTACCAGATCGACCCCACTTACCAGCAGGAGCGATAGTTGAGCTCGATGAGCCAGGCGGCACAGAACCTGAACTGGTTGATCACCAACTTCGTGGACAACACCCCCGGGGTGTCCCACACCGTGGTGGTCTCCGCCGACGGACTCCTTCTGGCGATGTCCGAAGGGTTCCCGCGTGACCGCGCCGATCAGCTGGCGGCCGTGGCCTCCGGTCTGACCTCGCTGACCGCCGGAGCCTCCCGCATCTTCGAGGGCGGCGCCGTCAACCAGACCGTGGTGGAGATGGACCGGGGATTCCTCTTCCTCATGTCCGTCTCCGACGGATCCTCGCTGGCCGTCCTGGCGCACCCCGAGTGCGACATCGGCCTCGTGGGCTACGAGATGGCCCTCCTCGTGGACCGCGCCGGCAACGTCCTCACCCCGGACCTGCGCGCGGAGCTCCAGGGAAGCCTGCTCACCTGACACCCCCTCCCCCGGCCGGACGGTACTTCCGGCCGGGGGGACCGGGACCGCGTCCCGGAACCCCAGTACCCCCGAAGGCCGTCATCAAGTCCCCCCCACCGGCCGCCCCGTCAGACGGCACGCTGACCACTGCTGTCCAGCCCGGAGGATCAATGACCCCGCCCCCCGCCTACCCCGATGCGTACGAGGATTCGTACTCGGAAGGCGACCAGCCGCTGGTGCGTCCGTACGCGATGACCGGCGGCCGGACCCGGCCGCGCTACCAGCTCGCCATCGAGGCACTGGTCAGCACGACGGCAGACCCGATGCACCTCTCCAACCTGCTGCCCGAGCACCAGCGCATCTGCACGCTGTGCCGCGAGGTGAAGTCGGTCGCGGAGGTCTCCGCGCTGCTGTCGATGCCGCTCGGTGTGGCCCGCATCCTCGTAGCCGACCTGGCGGAAGCCGGCATGGTGGCCATCCACCAGCCGGGCAATGGAGAGGCCGGCGGAACGCCGGACGTAACGCTGCTCGAAAGGGTGCTCAGTGGACTTCGCAAGCTCTAACGGCGGTGCCGCTCGCTCCACCACCTCCGCGAAGATCGTGGTGGCGGGCGGCTTCGGCGTGGGCAAGACCACGTTCGTCGGCGCGGTCTCCGAGATCAACCCGCT
>NZ_JBFBGN010000074.1:0-35260 GCF_040684675.1 Streptomyces sp. NPDC089915
GGGGGACGCGGCGGCCTCGGGCTCCTCCTCGTCCGGGAGGCCCAGCAGTTCCGGGATCTCGATGCCGCCCGCGAAGCCCTCGACCTGCGGCCCCCGGCCCGTGGACGGCAGCCGCCACCAGTCGGGTTCGCCGTCGCCGGAGGCGGCGGCGCCGAGTTCGTCGAGGCCCGCCAGGTGCGGCGGCACGTTCCGCGGCTCCGGCGCCGGAGCGGACTTCCCGCCCGGCCGCCGCCGGTTGCCGCGCTGGACCGGTACCGAGACCGGTCCGGCGGCCGGCGCGGCGGGCGCCGGCGCCGACGCGGCGGTGGCCCGGGCCGCCGCGTCCAGGACCTCCTCCGGTGTGCCGAGCCGCTGCAGGACGGCCCGTACCGCCTCCGGCGTCTCCGGCTCGAACCGGGCGCGCCGCCGGTCGATCTCGTCCCGCAGCCCCGACACCAGCCGTATCCGGTCCCCCGACGACAACTGCCGCTGCTGGGCCAAGTCCCCGACCCGGCTCAGGTATTCGTAGACCAGATGGTCGCTCTCGATCCCCACGCCCCAGAAGGTAGCGCGTGCACGCGTGGAGCGGTCGTCGGCGCAACGGATACCGTTGCCCGGATGGGGACCGGCCGACGACCGGCCGACGTGACCAGGAGGCGAGCACCGTGCCCGAGGGAAGTCCGCAGGGAAGCACGACGGGACGTACGCCCGGAAGCACCACCGCAGCCCCTCCGCGCTCCCTCGCCGAGGCGCTCCGCGCCCGCGACGACGCCGCGCTCGCCGCGCTGCTGCACGCCCGCCCCGACCTGCTGAACCCGGTGCCCGGCGACGTCACCCAGCTGGCGACCCGGGCCGGCACCCGGGCCTCGGTGGTGCGCGCCCTGGACCGCCTCGACCGCTTCGCCCTCCAGACGGCCGAGGCCCTCGCGGTGGCCCCGGACCCCTGCCCGTACCCGGTGCTGGAGGAGCTCCTCGCCGGTTCGGGCGGTGAGGACGCGCGGGACGCCGCGGCCCGCGACGCCCTCCCCCGGGCCCTGCGGACGCTGCGCGACCAGGCCCTGGTGTGGGGGGACGACGAGCGGCTGCGCCTGGTGCGCACCGCCCGGGAGCTGCTCGCCCCGTCCGCGCAGCGGCCCTCCCCGACGGGGCTGGGGCCGACCGTCGCGGAGGCCACGGCGGGGATGTCGCCGACCCGGGTGCAGGAGATCGTGGCGGCGGCGGGGCTGCCGGCCACGCACGACCCGGTGTCGGCGGTGGCCGCGCTGACCGGGCTGTTCACCGACCCGGAGCGGATGTCGGCGCTGCTGGACGAGGCGCCGGCGGA
Source organism: Streptomyces sp. NPDC089915 (assembly GCF_040684675.1). NCBI lineage: Bacteria > Bacillati > Actinomycetota > Actinomycetes > Kitasatosporales > Streptomycetaceae > Streptomyces > Streptomyces sp. NPDC089915. The sequence goes on from NZ_JBFBGN010000074.1 coordinate 1,304, forward strand.
GGCGCACCAGGTGCTGGGGCGGCTCGTGTGGGGGCCGCCGTACGGGGAGGTGACCCCGAACCCGGCGCCGCCCGTGCGCTGGCTGCGGGACCGGGGGCTGCTGCTGCCGGCCTCGGCGCGCACCGTCGTACTGCCGCGCGAGGTGGCGCTGCACCTGCGCGGCGGGCTCGCGCACCGGGCGACGGCGCCGGTGGCGCCGCCGGTGGGCGCGCACCGCGAGCACCGTCCACAGCTTGTGGACGCGAACGCGGCCGGGCAGGCGCTGGCCGCGCTGGCCACCGTCGAGGAGCTGGTGAAGTCCTGGGAGCACACCGGTCCGCTGGTGCTGCGGGCGGGCGGGCTGGCCGTGCGCGACCTCAAGCGGGCGGCGGCGGCCCTGGACACCACCGAGCAGGCGGCCGCGTTCTGGATCGAACTCGGCTACGCGGCCGGGCTGCTGGCCAGCGACGGCGAGGCCGACGAGCGGTACGCGCCGACCCCCGCCTTCGACGACTGGTGCGAACTTCCCCCCGCCGAACGCTGGTCGGCGCTGGCCTCGGCCTGGCTGGCCGCCACCCGTACGGCCGGGATGGTCGGCGAGCAGGACGCCAAGGGCCGCACCCTGGCGGCGCTCGGCCCCGAACTGGACCGCTCGCCCGCGCCGGAGGTGCGCCGCCGGGTCCTGGAACTCCTCGCCGCGCTGCCCGAGGGCGGCGCGCCCGACCCGGAGGCGCTGCTGGAGCGGCTCGCGTGGGAGCGGCCGGAGCGCGGGACGAGCGACCTGCGCACCCGGCTCGCGCAGTGGACCCTGCACGACGCGGAGGTGCTGGGCGTCACCGGCCGGGGCGCGCTCAGCGCGTTCGGCCGGGCCCTGCTAGAGGGCCGCGACCCGGCGCCGCTGCTGGCGCCGCAGCTGCCGGAGCCGGTGGACCACGTGCTGCTCCAGGCCGACCTGACGGCGGTGGCGCCGGGCCCGCTGCGCCGGCCGCTGGGCGACGTGCTGGCGGTGCTGGCGGACGTGGAGTCCAAGGGCGGGGCGACGGTGTACCGGTTCACGCCGGGCTCGGTGCGCCGGGCCCTGGACTCCGGGCAGACCGCCTCCGACCTGCACGCCTTCCTCGCCGAGCACAGCCGCACCCCGGTGCCGCAGCCGCTGGCGTACCTGATCGACGACGTGGCCCGGCGGCACGGGCACCTGCGGGTCGGCGCGGCCTCCTCGTACGTGCGCTGCGACGACGACGCCATGCTGGGTGAGATCCTGGCCGACAAGCGCTCGGCGGGCCTGGGGCTGCGCCGGCTCGCGCCGACGGTGCTGGCGGCGCAGGCGGAGCCCGGTGCGCTGCTCGACGGGCTGCGGGCGATGGGCTACGCCCCGGCGGCGGAATCCCGTACGGGCGACGTGCTGGTGGCGCGGGCGGCCGCGTACCGCACCCCGGAGCGCACGGCGCCGGTCCCGGTGCCGGACGGGCCGCCGGTGCCGGACGCGACGCTGCTGGCAGCGGCCGTGCGGGCGGTCCGGGCGGGTGACCTGGCGGCGACGGCGGTCCGCAAGGAGCCGGCCGGGCAGTCGGCCGCGCCGGCGCCGGGCGAGCTGCCCCGCACGAGCGCGGCGGAGACCCTGGCGACGGTGCAGGCGGCGGCGCTGACGGGGTCGGCGGTGTGGATCGGCTACGTCAACGCGGAGGGCGCGGCGAGCCAGCGGGTCATCGCCCCGGTGCGGGTGGAGGGCGGCTTCGTCACCGGCTACGACCACACGGCGGACGAGGTCCGCACGTACGCCCTGCACCGGATCACGGGGGTCGCGGAGCTGGCGGAGGACCAGGTCTAGGGGAAATCGCCTGGCGGGGCGGGGTGCGCGGCCCGCACCCTGGGCCCATGCAGGAAACCGCTCACGCCCCTCAGACCCCGCAGATCCCCGACGCCCCGCATACCCCGGCCGCCCCGGGCACCCCGCGCACCCCGGGCACGCCCGCGCGCCAGATCCGCGCCGCGCACACCGCCGACACCCTGACGGTGTACCAGGCGTACTCCCCCGCCCTCGGCCTCCCGGCGGCCCGCGACGGCCGCTTCCCGCCGGCCTGGAAGCGGGACCGGATGACGTGGATCAAGCCCTCGTTCCTGTGGATGATGTACCGCTGCGGCTGGGCCGCGAAGGAGGGCCAGGAGACCGTGCTGGCCGTGGAGATCAGCCGCGAGGGCTTCGACGGGGCCCTGGCGGAGGCCTGCCTGTCCCATTACGCGCCGCGCGTGCACACGGACCGCGCCGACTGGAAGCGGACCCTGTCCCGCTCCCCGGTCCGCGCCCAGTGGGACCCCGAGCGCGACCCGCACCTGAACCCGCTGCCCCACCGGTCCCTCCAGCTGGGCCTGTCGGGCCCGGCGTCGCGGGCGTACGCCGACGAGTGGACGGTGGCCATCCGCGACGTCACCCCGCTGGTCCGCGAGATCCACGCCCTGCTGCGCGCCGGCGACACCGACGCGGCCCGCGCCCTGCTCCCGCCGGAGACCCCGTACCCGTCGGGCCCGCTGCCCCACCTCGACGCGTAACGGCCCGGCAGGACCCCCACACCTGCGGCGGGATGCGGCAGACTGGAGGTTTGGCCGCCCGCGTCCGGGCGGCCGCCACCCCGCCGGAAAGGGACAGGTGTGAACGGGCCCCTCATCGTCCAGAGCGACAAAACCCTCCTCCTGGAGATCGACCACGAGCTCTCCGGTGCCGCGCGCCGGGCCATCGCCCCCTTCGCCGAGCTGGAGCGGGCGCCCGAGCACATCCACACCTACCGGATCACCCCGCTGGGGCTGTGGAACGCCCGGGCGGCGGGGCACGACGCCGAGCAGGTCGTCGACGCGCTCGTGGAGTTCTCCCGCTATCCCGTCCCGCACGCGCTGCTCGTCGACGTGGCCGAGACGATGGCCCGCTACGGGCGGCTCACCCTCTCCAAGCACCCCGTCCACGGGCTGGTGCTGACCAGCACGGACCGGCCCGTGCTGGAGGAGATCCTGCGGTCGAAGCGGATCACCCCGCTGGTCGGGGCGCGGATCGACGCCGACACGGTGGCCGTGCACCCGTCGGAGCGCGGGCAGATCAAGCAGACGCTGCTGAAGCTGGGCTGGCCGGCCGAGGACCTCGCCGGCTACGTGGACGGCGAGGCGCACCCGATCGAGCTGGAGGAGAACGGCTGGGCGCTGCGGCCCTACCAGGCGCAGGCCGTCGAGGGGTTCTGGCACGGCGGGTCGGGCGTGGTCGTGCTGCCGTGCGGCGCGGGCAAGACGCTGGTCGGGGCCGGGGCGATGGCGAAGGCCAAGGCGACGACGCTGATCCTGGTGACGAACACCGTCTCGGCGCGGCAGTGGAAGCACGAGCTGGTGAAGCGGACCTCGCTGACGGAGGAGGAGATCGGCGAGTACTCGGGGACGCGCAAGGAGATCCGGCCCGTCACGATCGCCACCTACCAGGTCCTCACGACCAAGCGGAAGGGCGTCTACCCGCACCTGGAGCTGTTCGACTCGCGGGACTGGGGGCTGATCCTCTACGACGAGGTGCACCTGCTGCCGGCTCCCGTGTTCAAGTTCACCGCCGATCTCCAGGCCCGCCGCCGGCTCGGGCTGACGGCGACCCTGGTGCGCGAGGACGGCCGGGAGTCGGACGTGTTCTCCCTGATCGGGCCGAAGCGGTTCGACGCGCCGTGGAAGGAGATCGAGGCGCAGGGCTACATCGCGCCCGCCGACTGCGTCGAGGTCCGGGTGAACCTGACCGAGTCGGAGCGGCTGGCGTACGCGACGGCCGAGACCGAGGAGAAGTACCGCTTCTGCGCGACGACCGCGACGAAGCGGAAGGTCACCGAGGCGCTGGTGCGCAAGCACCAGGGGGAGCAGACGCTGGTCATCGGCCAGTACATCGACCAGCTGGACGAGCTGGGCGAGCACCTGGACGCGCCCGTCATCAAGGGCGAGACCTCCAACGCGCAGCGCGAGAAGCTCTTCGACGCCTTCCGCGAGGGCGAGATCAACGTGCTGGTGGTGTCGAAGGTCGCGAACTTCTCCATCGACCTGCCCGAGGCCACCGTCGCCATCCAGGTGTCGGGCACCTTCGGGTCCCGGCAGGAGGAGGCGCAGCGCCTGGGCCGGGTGCTGCGGCCGAAGGCGGACGGGCACGAGGCGCGGTTCTACTCGGTCGTGGCGCGCGACACGATCGACCAGGACTTCGCCGCCCACCGCCAGCGCTTCCTGGCGGAGCAGGGGTACGCGTACCGGATCATGGACGCGGACGAGCTGCTGGCGGGTGACTGACCTGCCCGGACCCGGCCCCGCCGGACCCGGCCCCGTCGGACTCGACCGCGCCCTCCCGCCCCAGGGGTGACCTCGGGGCGGGGATCCGGGCCGTCGTGGCGGGGCCGGGTCCGGCTCCCGCGCCGGCTCCGGCTCCCGCCCCGGGGCGGCGGCGGAGGGCGGCGGCCGCTCTGACCGTGAGCGCGGTGAGCGGCGGGACGGCCCACACCCACAGGTGCCGCCAGTGCAGCAGCGGCGCCCCGCCCGCCGCCGGCGGCAGGTGCGCCCAGAAGTCGGCGGAGGCCTCGGGCAGGACCAGCGCGCCGAGCAGGGCGGTGCCGGTGAGGCCGGCCAGGGCGGTGAGGCCGGCCCGGACCCGGCCGGTGAGCAGCAGGTACGGGATGAACACCGCCGGGGTCAGGGTGATCCCGGCGGCCGTGCCCAGCGCGAAGCCCCTGCCGAGGGCGGCGCGCGGCCGGCCGAGGTCCCACAGGGCCAGGCAGGCCAGGGCCAGGTTGATCTGTCCGGGCAGCGGGCTCTGGAACAGCGGCTCCAGCCACAGCCCCGCGATGGTGGCGGCCACGACGGGGCCCGGCCGGGCCCGTACCCCCGCGAGGCGGCAGGAGAGCAGGACCAGCAGGGCGAGCAGGCCGCCGTTCCCGAGGACGAGGACGGCCTTGAGCACGCCGGCGGGCAGCCAGGACGCGGGGGTGAGGAGGATCGCGGCGAACGGCGGATAGCCGGCGGGGGGATGCCAGTCGGCGGCGCAGAAGCCGCTGAGCCAGGCGTCGGCGGTCGGGACGCGCAGGGCGACGCACAGGACGCCGAGGGTGAGGAGCGCCCCCGTGACCAGCATGCCGGCGAGGGGCGACGGCGAGCGGTCGGAATCGGGGCTGCGGGTCACGCGCGTGACCCTAGTGGATCAGCGAACGGCCTCCGCCGGGATCAGGCCACACGCCCGTGTCCGCAGGTCAGCGACGTATGACGCCCGCGTCCTCGGCGTACTCGCCGAGGACGGCGACGCTCACGACTGCGGCCGCGAAGACCTTCACGGCGCGCAGGGCGTCGCCGACGCGGTGGCGGGGGTGGTCGGAGGTGGTGGCGGTGGCGCCGCTCGGGCGGCCGCCCTGGATCGGAGTGAAGGTTGCGGTGCTCATGTATCCATGGTGCGTTCTCGCCGGGTCCCGCACATCGGCCTGGAGAGCCAACTTCACGGGCCCCGGAGTCCTCCTCACGTCCCATGGCCTCCCCTAGGGCTCTGCCGAAGGTCTGACACCCCGGGGTACGACACCCGTTCGGGGGTACCGGCGGCCCGGGACCTCCGCCGCGTAAATCCATTCGCGCCGGCCCGGCCCGCTGACTACAATCTCCGCTCTTGCCGCCTCCCGCCGCCGTACCGGGGAGAGCCGCCCGCCGGACGGAAACCGGTGGGTTTCTGTTCCGCACCGAAGCCGCTGGAGGCAGTCCCGTGCCCGCGCACGCCCCCGACACCACGCCCGACGACGCCGCCACGCCCGACGAGGCATCGCCCGCGCCCGCCGCCCCGGCCAGCGCAGCCGACGCCGCGGCCGACACCGCGGCCGACACCGCCGGCCTCCTCGGCCGCGAGCGCTCCCACCTGGCCGCCTCCCGGGCCGCCCTGCGCGCGATGCGCGAGGACGTCGAGGCCCTCGACATCCGCGACGTCACCGCGAACTGGGTCAACGCCGCCGTCCTCCAGGCGCAGATCGACGACCGCATCAAGGCCCTGGCCGACCTCGCCCACACCCCCCTGTTCTTCGGCCGCCTCGACTACCTCCACGCCCCGGGCGCCGACCTCGCCGAGGGGGCGGGCGGCGAGCAGTTCTACATCGGCCGCCGCCACGTCCACGACGCCGACGGCGACCCGATGGTGATCGACTGGCGCGCCCCCGTGTCGCAGCCGTTCTACCGCGCCTCCAAGGCCGACCCGCAGGACATCGCCCTGCGCCGCCGCTTCGGGTACACCGGCGGCGACCTCACCGCGTACGAGGACGAGCACCTCTCCGACCCCGCCGAGGCCGCGGCCGTCAGCAAGCTGCTCCAGCAGGAGATCGAGCGCCCCCGCGTCGGCCCGATGCGCGACATCGTCGCGACGATCCAGCCCGAGCAGGACGAGATCGTCCGCTCCGGCCTGTCCGGTTCGGTGTGCGTCCAGGGCGGCCCCGGCACCGGGAAGACGGCCGTCGGCCTGCACCGGGTCGCGTACCTGCTGTACGCGCACCGCGAGCGGCTCGCCCGCACCGGCACGCTCGTCATCGGGCCGAACCGTTCCTTCCTGCACTACATCGAGCAGGTCCTGCCGGCCCTGGGCGAGCTGGAGGTGCAGCAGGCCACCGTCGACGACCTCGTCGCCCGCCCCGGCCTGGAGGTGCGCGGCACCGACGCCGCCGCGACCGCCGTCGTCAAGGGCGACGCCCGGATGGCGGAGGTGCTGCGCCGCGCCGTCCGCTCGCACGTCACCGCGCCCGCCGAGCCGCTGATGGTGGTCCGCGGCTCGCGCCGCTGGCGGGTGCCGGCGTACGAGCTGGAGGAGATCGTCACCGAGCTCCAGAACCGCGACATCCGCTACGGCGCCGCCCGCGACGCGCTGCCGCAGCGGATCGCGCACGCCGTCCTCGTCCGCATGGAGCAGGCGGGCGAGGCGCCGGACGACCGGGTGCAGGACGCGGTGGCCCGCAACGCGGCGGTGAAGGCGGCGGTCAAGGCGGTCTGGCCGCTGATCGAACCGGCGAAGCTGGTGCTGCGGCTGCTGTCGGACGCCGAGTTCCTGGCGGTGCACGCCGAAGGGGTGCTCACGGAGGAGGAGCAGAAGCTGCTGCTGTGGCCGAAGCCGTTCCGGAGCGTGAGGTCGGCGAAGTGGTCGGCGGCGGACCTGGTCCTCATCGACGAGGCCGCGGACCTGGTCGAGCGCACGCATTCGCTCGGACACGTCGTCGTCGACGAGGCGCAGGACCTGTCCCCGATGCAGTACCGGGCGGTGGGCCGCCGCTGCACGACGGGTTCGGCGACGGTCCTGGGCGACCTCGCGCAGGGCACGACGCCGTGGGCCACGCGCAGCTGGGCCGAGGCGCTGGAGCACCTGGGGAAGCCGGAGGCGGTGCTGGAGGAGCTGACGGCGGGCTTCCGCGTGCCGCGCGAGGTGATCGCGTACGCCTCGCGGCTGCTGCCGGAGATCTCGCCGGGGCTGGCGGCGGTGTCGTCGGTGCGTGAGACGCCGGGTTCGCTGACGGTGTCCGCCTCGGCGCCGGAGGAGCTGGTGGCGGACGTGGTCGGCGCGTGCCGGGACTTCCTCGCGTACGAGGGCTCGGTCGGGCTGATCGCGGCCGACGCGCGGATCCCGGTGCTGGCGGAGGCGCTGGGCGCGGCGGGGCTGGCCTACCTGGCGCCCGGCGAGGAGACGACGGCGGAGTCCCGGCTGACGCTGGTTCCGGCGTCGCTGGCCAAGGGCCTGGAGTACGACTACGTCGTGCTGGACGAGCCGGCGGCGGTGGTGGACGGCGAGCCGGACGAACGCACGGGGCTGCGGCGCCTGTACGTCTGCCTCACCCGAGCCGTCTCAGGCCTCACGACCCACCACGCGGCCCCCCTCCCGACGGCCCTGGCGTAGCCCCCGGGCGGGACCTCCTGGCGGGGCTGGATTTCGCGCAGCGAAATTCCAGCCCGCGCAGGGGGCACCTCCCAGCGGTAGCTGGGGGAGTTTGAGCGCACGGGCGCGCAGCGCACGTACGGGGTCCGGGGCGGAGCCCCGGGAAACGGAGAAAGGGCGGGGCGGGGAGAAACCCCTACCCCAGCGCCGCCCGCCACTCCGAGACGGCCGCCGCCGACACCGGCCGGTCCCACCCCGAGGGCCGCGCCGCGCCGCCGATGTGGAAGCCGTCGATCCCCGCGGCCCGCAGCACCGGTACGTGCGACAGCGTCAGCCCGCCCCCGACGAGGATCCGCGGCCCGTACCCCGGCTCCCCCCGCCGCGCGGCCTCCGCCAGCAGGACCGGGAGCCCCTCGGGGACCCCGGCCGCCGAGCCCGCCGTCAGGTACGTGTCCAGCCCGGGCAGGTCGGCCAGCGCCTTGCGCAGACCGTCCCGGTCCGCCGCACGGTCGATGGCCCGGTGGAAGGTCCAGCGGCAGCCGTCCAGCTCCGCCAGGACCGCCTCGACCGCCGCGAGGTCGGGGCCGCCGTCCGGGTGCAGGAACCCGAGGACGAACTCCTCCGCCCCCTCCGCCCGCAGCCCCCGCGCCGCCCGGGCCAGCGCGTCGACGTCACCCGCCGCGAACCCGTCCGTCAGACGGAGCATCACGCGCAGCGGGATGTCGACCGAGGAGCGGATCGCCGCGAAGGTCTCGCGCGACGGGGTGAGCCCGTCGGCGGCCATGTCGGTGACCAGTTCCAGTCGGTCCGCCCCACCCGCCTGGGCGGCGACCGCGTCCTCCGCGTCGAGGGCGATCACCTCCAGGAGCGCACGGTTGCTCATGTGATCCCATCCTTCGGAACATAGGGAAAATAGGTCTAGTCCAATATCCAGGGTACGGGCCCCGGCCCACCCACCACCAGCACCATCACGCCACCCGCACAATGTCCGCATGGACACCCACACGGGCACCGGCACGAACCCCGACGCGAACCCCGACACGCACCCCGGCCCGCACCCCGGCCCGGACACCGACGCCCTGCGCCGCCGCTGGGCGGTCACCGCCGCCGCGGCCGGGGCCGACCGGGACCCCGCCCCCTACGCCGAGCGCCTCCTCACCGCCTGGGCGGAGCCCCAGCGCCGGTACCACACCACCGCCCACCTGGCCGACGTCCTCGCACGCGTCGACGTCCTCGCCCCGCACGCCGCCGACCCCACCGCCGTCGAGCTGGCCGCCTGGTTCCACGACGCCGTCTACCGCCCCGACCGCTCCGAGAACGAGGAGCGCAGCGCCGCCCTCGCCGAGCGCGCCCTCCCCGAGCTCGGCGTCGACGCCGCCCGCACCGCCGAGGTCGCCCGCCTGGTCCGGCTCACCGTCACCCACGACCCCGCCCCCGGCGACACCAACGGCGAGGCCCTCTGCGACGCCGACCTAGCCGTCCTGGCAGGCCGCCCCGAAGACGCCGACCACCCCGGCCTCCCCGACCACCCCGGCGCCTACGCCGCCTACACCGCCGCCGTCCGCGCCGAGTACGCCTTCGTCCCGGACGAGGCCTTCCGCACCGGCCGCGCCGCCGTCCTGCGCCAGCTCCTCGCCCTCCCCCGGCTCTTCCGCACCCCGTACGGCGCCGCCCACTGGGAGGCCCCCGCCCGCCGCAACCTCGCCGCCGAACTCGACACCCTGACGAGCTGACCCGACACCCTGACCTGACACACCCCACGCGCCGCCGGGAATGCGCCCCGCTTCATTCCGGTTCGTGAGGAACATGCCCGCAGCCTCAGCGAACGCCCCGTCCCGCATGCCCGTCGCCGTGTACGTCCTCGGCCTGTCCGTCTTCGCACTCGGCACCAGCGAGTTCATGCTGTCCGGGCTCCTGCCGCCCATCGCCGAGGACATGGACGTCTCCATCCCGCAGGCGGGCCTGCTCATATCCGCCTTCGCGATCGGCATGGTCATCGGGGCGCCGCTGCTGGCCGTCGCCACCCTGCGCCTCCCGCGCCGCACCACCCTCATCACGCTCATCAGCCTCTTCGGCCTCGGCCAGGTCGCGGGCGCGCTCGCCCCCTCCTACGGGTTCCTCTTCGCCTCCCGCGTCGTCTCCGCCTTCGCCTGCGCCGGGTTCTGGGCCGTCGGCGCGGCCGTCGCCATCGCCATGGTCGGCAAGGACCAGCGCGCCCGCGCCATGTCCGTCATGATCGGCGGCCTCTCCATCGCCAACGTCCTCGGCGTCCCCGCCGGCGCCTTCCTCGGCGAGCAGCTCGGCTGGCGCTCCGCGTTCTGGTCCGTCGGCGCCGCCTCCGCCATCGCCCTCGCCGGCATCCTGGCGCTCATCCCGAAGATCCCGCTCCCCGCCGAGAAGCCCCGCCTGCGCCGCGAGCTCCGCATCTACGCGGACCGCCAGGTCTGGCTGGCCGTCGCCGTCACCGCGCTCGCCGCGGGCGGCGTGTTCTGCGCCTTCAGCTACCTGTCGCCGCTGCTCACGGACGTGGCCGGACTGGACTCGGGCTGGGTGCCGTGGGTCCTCGCCCTCTTCGGCGTCGGCGCGCTGGTCGGCACCACCGTCGGCGGCCGGATCGCCGACGGCCGCCTCTTCACGGTGATGATCTGGGGCATCACCGCCTCCACCGTCTTCCTCACGGCCCTCGCCCTGCTGGCCTCGGCCCAGGTGGCGGCCGTCGCCCTGTCCTTCCTGCTCGGCGTCTCGGCGTTCTTCACCGCCCCGGCGCTCAACGCCCGCATGTTCAACGTCGCCGGCGCCGCCCCCACCCTCGCCGGAGCCACCACCACCGCCGCGTTCAACCTCGGCAACACCGGCGGCCCCTGGCTCGGCGGCACGGTCATCGACGCGGGCCACGGCTACACCGCCACCGCCTGGGCGGGCGCGGCCATGACCGTCACCGCGATCGCCCTGACCCTGATCGCCCTCCGCATCGACCGCCGCACGGGGGCGGTCGCGACCCGCCTGGTGACCCGCTCGGACGCCGCACCGGCCCAGACCGAAACGGAACCGGCGGGCCGGTAGCGGGGGGCTGCGCGGGCTGGTCCCCTACCCGCCCTTCCACCGTTCCCCGGGGCGAGCCCCGGACCCCGTTGCGCTCAATCGCCGCGCGGGCTGGATGCGGCACCCGGCACCCCGCTACGCCGCCGGCCGCCCCTTCGGCCGCCGCAGCCCCGCGTCCGTCAGGCGGCGGACCAGTTCCTTGCTGCCTATCTCCACCGCCCCCGCCCCCACCGCGTCCGCGTAGCGGTGGGACGGGACGTCGTAGTGGTCGCGTTCGAAGGCGCGCGGCGGGCAGCCGATGGCCGCCGCGAAGGCGTGCAGCTCCTCGTACGAGACGTCGCTGACCATGTGCGACCACAGGCGGCCGTGCCCCGGCCACACCGGGGGGTCGATGTACACCGTCACCGGCGGCTCACCGGCCCGGGTGGAAGACGGGGCCGAGACCGCCCACCGCCGCCACTTTCACTCCGGCCTCCGAGCACACCCAGTGCGGATCGGGGCCCAGCTCCGGCTCCACGTCCAGCGCGTGCGGCTCCCCGTGTTCGCACACGGGGCACAGCGGCCAGCGCCCGTACTTCTCCAGCAGGGCGTCCTTCACGTCCTGCGCGACGAGTCCGGCGAGGTAGTCGACGCCCTCCGGCCACTGCTCCACCCACCACCGGCGGTGCGTGACCGAGTCCTCGACGAGGGAGACGACATCGGCATCGGCGACCTCACCCGCGGCGAGATCGGCGAGAACCAGAGCACGGGCGACATGAAGCGCCTGTTCCAGGGGGGTCGCGTGGTCCATGGGCTCATTTTGACCCCTCCCCGCCCGAAAAGGGGAGGGGATGCCCCCCGCACCCGGCCCGGCGCACCGCCCCCCGGCCCCCGCCGGTGCCACCATGGCTCGCACCGGAAAGCCCCCGAGCCGCCACCGCACCACCCCCGCGCCCGCCCCCGAGCCGCCACCGCACCACCCCCGCGCCCGCCCCCGAGCCCCGCCCGCAGGAGCCCGCCATGACCGCGTACGCCGACCTCCGCGCCCAGCTCGACGCCCTCACCACCGAGGCCTTCCGCCCCGAGCTGGCGGAGATCGACCGGCTCCCCACCCTGGAGATCGCCCGGCTGATGAACGCCGAGGACGCCACCGTCCCGGCCGCCGTCGCCGCCCGGCTGGAGCAGATCGCCGCCGCCGTCGACGCCATCGCCGAACGGATGGCCCGCGGCGGCCGCCTCCTCTACGCCGGCGCCGGCACCGCCGGCCGGCTCGGCGTCCTCGACGCCAGCGAGTGCCCACCCACCTTCAACACCGACCCCTCCCAGGTCATCGGCCTGATCGCGGGCGGCCCCGGCGCCATGGTCAAGGCCGTCGAGGGCGCCGAGGACTCCCCGGAACTGGCCGCCGAGGACCTCGCCGCCCTCGCCCTGACCGCCGACGACACCGTCGTCGGCGTCTCCGCCTCCGGCCGCACCCCGTACGCGATCGGCGCCGTCGAGTTCGCCCGCACCCGCGGCGCGCTCACCGTCGGACTGTCCTGCAACGCCGGATCCGCCCTCGCCGCGGCCGCCGAGCACGGCATCGAGGTGGTCGTCGGCCCCGAGCTGCTCACCGGATCCACCCGGCTCAAGGCCGGCACCGCGCAGAAGCTCGTCCTGAACCTGATCTCGACGGTCACGATGATCCGCCTCGGCAAGACGTACGGGAACCTCATGGTCGACGTGCGCGCCACCAACGAGAAGCTGCGCGCCCGCTCCCGCCGCATCGTCGCCCTGGCCACCGGCGCGCCCGACGCGGAGATCGAGGCCGCGCTCACCGCCACCGGCGGCGAGGTCAAGAACGCCGTCCTCGTCCTCCTCGGCGGGGTGGACGGCCCCACCGCCGCCCGCCTGCTGACCGCCGCCCACGGCCACCTGCGCGAGGCGCTCGCCGCCGCCGCCCGCTGATCCCCCGGCCCGCCCCCCACAGCAAGGCGACCCCACATGTCCCCTGACAAGAACCGCGCCACCGCCGCCGCGATCCTGCCCCTGGTCGGCGGCCCGGACAACATCGGCTCCGTCGCGCACTGCATGACCCGCCTGCGGATCGGCCTGCACGACCGCTCCCTCGTCGACGACACCGCCCTGCGGGGCGTCCCCGGCGTCCTCGGCGTGGTGGAGGACGGCGCCACCTGCCAGATCGTGCTCGGGCCGGGCGCCGTCGCCCGCGTCACCCCCGAGTTCGAGGCCCTCGTCGCCGAAGCCCGTACGGCGCCGGCCGTCACCGCGGAGGCGCTGGCCGCCCGGGGCGCGGCCCTCAAGGACGCCCGCAAGGCCCGCAACGCCACCCCGTTCAAACTGTTCCTGCGCCGGATCGCGAACGTCTTCGTCCCGCTGATCCCCGCCCTCATCGGCTGCGGGATCATCGCCGGCCTGGGCGGGCTCCTCGCCAACCTCGGCTGGGTCCCCGCCCTGGTCCCGGCGCTGGCCGCGATCGGCTCCGGGTTCATGGCCCTGATCGCCGTGTTCGTCGGCCACAACACCGCCAAGGAGTTCGGCGGTACGCCCGTCCTCGGCGGGGCGGTCGCCGCGGTGATCGTCTTCCCCGGCGTCGCGAAGGTCGACGCCTTCGGGCAGCACCTCGCCCCCGGCCAGGGCGGCGTCCTCGGCGCCCTCGCCGCCGCCCTCCTCGCCGTCCGCGTGGAGCGCTGGTGCCGGCGCCGGGTCCCCGAGGCCCTCGACGTCCTGGTCACCCCGACCCTCACCGTCCTCGTCCCCGGCCTGGTCACCCTGTACGGGCTGATGTTCGTCGCCGGGGCCGTCTCCGCCGGCATCGGCACCTTCGCCGACCGGCTCCTCGCCACCGGCGGCGCCGTCGCCGGGATGGTCCTGGGCGGCCTGTTCCTCCCCCTGGTGATGCTCGGCCTGCACCAGGCCCTGATCCCCATCCACACCACCCTCATCGAGCAGAACGGCTACACCGTCCTCCTCCCGATCCTCGCGATGGCGGGCGCCGGCCAGGTCGGGGCGGCCCTGGCCGTCTACTGCCGCCTCCCCCGCAACGGCTCGCTGCGCGCCACCATCCGCTCCGCCCTCCCGGCCGGCCTCCTGGGCGTCGGCGAGCCGCTGATCTACGGGGTCTCGCTGCCGCTGGGCCGCCCGTTCGTCACCGCCTGCGTCGGCGGCGCGGCGGGCGGAGCGTTCATCGGCCTGTTCAACCAGCTGGGCGTCGCCTTCGGCTCCACCGCCATCGGCCCCTCGGGCTGGGCCCTGTTCCCGCTGCTGGAGGGCACCGAGGGGATGGCCACGACCCTGGCCGTCTACGCGGGCGGCCTGCTCACGGGCTATGTGACGGGGTTCCTGGCCACGTACTTCTTCGGCTTCACCCGGCAGATGCTGACGGACCTCAACACAGGAGCCGTCACACAACAGCCACCGGCCCCCGGCACCGGGGCGGCGCAGGAACCGGCTCTCGCCTGAACCCGCCCCGCCCCACCCCGCCCCGGCCGCGGGTCAGAGGCCGCCGGTGAACAGGAGGCTGTTGGGGGAGCCCGGGCTCAGGTTCCGCACCACGTCCTTGGTGCTGTTCCGGTACAACCACGTGGCGACCTGCTGCGGGGTCTCCGTCGGGTGCGCGGCCTTGTACAGGGCCGCGACCCCGGCGACGTGCGGCGACGCCATGGACGTGCCGTTCATGGCGACGCTGCCGCCGCCCAGCCTGGCGGAGACGATGTCCTGGCCGGGAGCGTAGCCCGACAGGCAGCGCCCGTAGTTGGAGAAGTCGGTCTCCTGGTCGTACCGGTCGGTCGCGCCGACGGTGAACACCCGGGACGCGGAGGCCGGAGAGACGGTGCAGGCGTCCTTCGAGCTGTTGCCGGCCGCGATGACCGGGAGAACCCCGCTGTCCGAGAGGGCGTTGGCGGCGTCGTTCACGGCCTGGGTGAAGTCCCCGCCGAGGGAGGCGTTGGCGACGGCGGGCTGGCGGGCGTTGCGGGCCACCCAGTCGAACCCGGCGATGATCCCCGACCAGGGCCCCCGGCTCTCGCAGTTCAGGACCCGGACGGCGACCAGGTTCACCTTGCGCGCCACCCCGTGCGTACTGCCGCCGACCGTGCCGGCGACGTGCGTGCCGTGGCCGTTGCAGTCCTGTCCGTTCCGCCCGTCGCCGATGGCGTCGAAGCCGACGGTGGCGCGGCCGCCGAACTCGGCGTGGGCGGTCTCGATCCCGGTGTCGATGATGTACGCGGTGACGCCGGCGCCGCTGCCCTGCGTGGTGAAGTCGTTGTCGAGGGGCAGGTTCCGCTGGTCGATGCGGTCCAGGCCCCAGGAGTAGGCCGGCGCCCGCATCGTGTTCGAGCCGACGGGCGTGGGCGGGGCGGAGGCCGTCGCGTCCTCCTCGACCGACTTCACCCCGAAGCTCAGGCGCACGATCTCCAGCTGGAGCTTGGTCATCGGCGCCGCGAACCCGTTCAGCACCTTGCTGTAGACGAAGGTCGGCTTCAGGCCCAGGTCCTTCGCCCGCTTCGCCGCGTCGACCCCCTTCTCCAGCGTCACGATGTACTGGCCCGGAATGGCGGCGGCCGAGGTGTGCAGCGGCACCGGAGTCGGTTCCGGACCGGCGGCGGAGGCCGTACCGGCCGCGACCGGGGGGACGGCGAGGAGCGCGGCGGCGGCCACGCGTGCGAGCAGGCGCATGGGGGGTACTCCCTGAGGGGTGGGGGCGGAACGGATACCGGCCGGCCGCGCCCGCCGGCGGACGTCGTCCCGGCGCCGGGGCGGCCTCCGCCTGCATCGGCGCCGCCCCCCCCCCGCTTGAGCCGCCCCCTCCCCGACCGGCCGACCCTCCGCGACGCCCTTCCGATCCCTGCGCCGAAACGAATCTCCCCGCCGCGCACCCGGCCCCGGCAGGGCCCGCACCGCTCCCGTCACCCCCGCCGAAGTCCACCCGTACGGCCCGCCCCCGCCCGGCCGGTGCGCTCCCCCGTGCCCCGCCACACCGCCGGAGGTCGTTGACCGGCCCCGCCGCGCATGGTGGCCTCGGGCCATGCGCACCCCTCTCCGCCTGGCCCTGCCCGTGGCCGCCGCCCTCGCCACCCTGGCCCCGTCGGCGTCCGCCGCCACCGCAGCTGCCGTACGCGAACCCGTCCCGCACACGGCACCGGCCGCGGACTCGCCCTCGTACATCGTCACCGTGCACCGCGGCTTCGACCCCGCCGCCGTCGCCGCCCTGGCCGGCGTCACCCCGGACCACGTCTACCGGCACACCCTGAACGGCTTCTCGGCCCACCTCACCCCCGAACAGCTCGCCGCCCTCACCGCCGAGCCGGGCGTGGCGTCGGTCGCGGCGGACGGCACGGCGTCGGGCACGGAAGCCGGGACGGGGGCCTTCTGAGCGCTCACCCCATCGGGCTAATGCGACCTGATCGGGCCATCACGCTCTGGCATATGCCCCTAGCCTGTGCGGCATCCGCACCCGAACGGAGCCGCGCATGACGATTCAGTCGATCCGGAGGTGGGCCCACGGGGCAGCATGGTGTCGAGGAGGCGACACCATGACCCCCAGCTTCGCCGAGCACCCGCAGATGACGGCCGAGGAGTTCGAACAGATCGCCCGCACGGCGCCCGAGACGGTGACCCTTGAGTTCATCCAGGGAAAGCTTGAGGTCAAGCCCGTGCCTGACGGCGACCACGACGAGATCGTCATGTGGGTACTGCGGCACTGCATGCAGCAGCGCCCAGAGCTGGCCCTGTACCCGGAACGGGGGCTGGCCGTCGAGAAGTACCGCTCGGGCCGAGCCCGGCCCGACGGCGTACTGGCGCCCGTCGGCACGTTCGCGGGTACGGGCGAGTGGGCCGATCCGGCGGGTGTACTGATGGTCCTGGAGGTCACCTCCCACGACGCCGACACCGACCGGCGCGACCGCAACGAGAAGCGCG
The DNA here is from genome assembly GCF_040684675.1 of Streptomyces sp. NPDC089915. Classification (NCBI taxonomy): domain Bacteria; kingdom Bacillati; phylum Actinomycetota; class Actinomycetes; order Kitasatosporales; family Streptomycetaceae; genus Streptomyces; species Streptomyces sp. NPDC089915. The sequence goes on from NZ_JBFBGN010000074.1 coordinate 18,096, forward strand.
ACGGGTACGCCGCCGCCGGCATCCCGGTCTACCTGCTCATCGACCGCGACACCTGCGCCGTGACCGTCCACAGCGACCCCGGCACCGGCAGGTACCACCAGAGCCCGTCCTTCCCGTACGGGGCCACCGTCAAGATCCCCACGCCGGTCGGCATCACCCTCAACACCGAGTCCCTGAAGGACTTCACCCGCTAACGAAACCCGCCGCGGGACCCGCCCCTCACCGCCCCGCCCCGGCGGCGGCCCGCAGGAACGCGGTCAGGTCCTCCACGGAGTACCCCAGCTTCGGCCCCCGCTCGGCCGCCATCAGCAGCAGCTGCCCCACGGCCTCCGCGCCCCACCCGTCGCTCCCGTCGGCCGCCCACTCCTCCAGCCGCGCGATCCCCAGGTCGGCGAACAGCAGCCCGTACCCCTCCCGCACCTCCGCACAGGTCGCGGCGACCGCGTCCAGCAGCCGCGCCCCCGGCCGCTCGCACCGCAGCGCGAAGCACCCGCCGGCCTCCTCCGGCACGCACCCCTCGGGCGGCCGCGCCCGCAGCCGCGCGTAGCGCGCGTCGTCCGGGCCCGGGAAATCGTCCACAGGCCTGTGGACCAGCACGAACCGGTGCCACCCCGGCGGTGGTGGCGGCTGCGGGCGCCAGGCCGTGAGCCCGAACGCCTCGTGCACGAGCGCGGTCGCCTCGTCCGCGCTCCCGGCGGTCCCCGCCTCGCGCCGCTCCCCGTCGTCCCCGACGGCGGTCCACGGCCCCTCACCCCCGTCCCGCCACACCCGTACGGACAGCCCCGCGCCCTTGCGCCGCCAGCCGCCGCCCCCGCCCACGGCCGCGTCCAGCCCGCGCAGCCGCCAGCCGAGCTCGAACGCGAACTGCGCCGCGTCCACGGCGTCGCTCACGCCCCCGCCCGCTCGTGCAGGACGGCGGCCAGCCGCAGGGCGGTGTCCAGATTGCAGCGGCCGAGGTCCACGAGGGGGAGCCTGTAGGTTCCGGCGGCGGAGACCCCGTCCACGTCGAGGGAGGGGAAGGTGACCCCGACCCCCTCCAGGGACTCCCTCAACTGCCGCACGGCCTCCTCGGCCGCCCTCATCCGCTCCTTCGGCGTGAGCACCATGACATGTCACCTTTCCACTCTGAGTATTCAGGTTCTCTACACAGAGTGGCGGTGGGGTGGCTAGCCTTCAAGCAGGTCCACCGCAGCAACCGCAGCTGTTGAAGCAGGAGTTGCCATGCCCGGAAAGCCCCTCGACCCCTCCTCACCCCGCGCCCTCCTGGGCGCCGAACTCCGCGTAGCCCGAGAGCGTGCCGCCATGAGCCAGGCCGGCCTGGGCGAGAGGCTGTTCGTCAGCGGCTCGTACGTCGGCCAGATGGAGGCGGGGACGCGGCGCATCACGCCCGAACTCGCCGCGTCGATAGACGGGATCCTCGGGACGAACGGCTTCTTCACACGGAACTCCGTGGAGCAGGGGAAGTCCAAGTACCCCGAACACTTCGAGGAGGCGGCGGAGGCGGAGGCCGAGGCGCTGACCATCCGGGAGTACGCGCCCCTCGTCATCCCGGGACTGCTCCAGACGGAGGCGTACGCACGAGAGATCTTCCACGCGTACCAGCCGACTGCGCCGCAAGCCGTCATCGACGAACTGACCGAGGCTCGCCTGGACCGCGCCAAGCTCCTCGCCGACCCAACAACGCCCCTGTTTTGGTGCGTCCTCGACGAGGCGGTGATTCGGCGGGCCGTCGGGCGCCGGGGTGTGATGACCGACGCCCTCCGACACATCATCGGTCTGATCCGGGCACGTCGGATCATCGTCCAGGTAATCCCCTTCAGCGCGGGTGCCCATGCGTCTCTCATGGGGCCGCTCAAGCTGATGGCCTTCGAGAACGCTCCCCCACTCGCTTATCTCCAAGGCAATGGAACGGGAATGCTGTTGGATGATCCGGCCACGGTCGCCCGACACGCCCTGACCTACGATCTCCTCACGGCCAGCGCGTTGTCACCCACCGACTCCCTGGCCCAGATCGAGTCTGCGGCGGAGGAACACGCACATGACCAGCACTCCTGAGTACGACCTGTCAGCAGCCACCTGGCACAAGTCCAGTTACAGCGGCGGCGACGGCGGTGACTGCCTGGAGATGGCCACCTGGCGCAAGTCGACCCACAGCGACGCCAGCAACGGAAGCTGCGTAGAGGTCTGCGACGCCCACCCCGACCTCGTCCCCGTCCGGGACTCCAAGCAGCCGGAAGGCCCGCACGTGGTGTTCCGCGCGCAGGCCTGGGCCGAGTTCGTCCGTACGCTCTGACCCGTCACAGCCCACCGGGGCCCGTTCCGACGCTGGTGATGACGTCCGTCGGGTGGGCCCCCTCGGGGCGGCGCGCAGCCGAACGGCTCACCGTCCCGGCGCCACACCCGCCGACGTCGTTGACCGGCCCCTCCGCGCGTGATGGCCTCCCCACATGCGCAACCGTGTGAGTCGAGCCCTGCCCGTGGCCGCCGCCGTCCTGGCCGCCGTCGCCGTCCTGCCGCTGTCCACCGCCGCCGTCGCCGCCGTGGGCCACCCGGCACGGTGGACCGCTCCGGCCGACTGGCCCTCGTACATCGTCACCGTGCGCCGGGGCGTCGACCCGGCCGCCGTGGCGGGGCAGGTCGGCGGCGTACGGCCGGACCGCTTCTTCCACCGCGCCCTGAACGGTTTCGCGGCCCGGCTCAGCCCGGAGCAGGTCGCGGACGTGGCCGCGCTGCCTGGGGTGCTGGCGGTGGAGGCGGACGGCTCGGCGGGGCCCGCCTGAGGGCACGGCCGGCCCCGGCGGCCACGATTCCGCCGCCGGGGCCGGTCACCTGCCTCCTACTGCGGGGCGGAGCTTCCCGGTGGGGCGATGTCGAACGAGGGGTGCGCGGCCCACGCGCCGCTCGCCCCGCCGCCGTCCCACCACTGGGACCGGACGGCGCCGTTGGAGCCGACCCAGAACACGTCCAGGTGGTTGTTGCGCTGCACGACGGCGGCGACGCCCGAACTGGTGGCGGCGGCACCGGGTGAGGTGATGCTGAACGAGGGGTGCGCGGCCCACGCACCGCCCGCACCGGCGTCCCACCAGTGCGACCGCACCGAACCGTCAGGCCCCACCCAGAACACGTCCAAGTGGTTGTTCCGCTGGGACACGGCCGCAACACCCGAACCTGTGGCAGCGGCACTCGGCGACGTGATGCTGAACGACGGATGCGCCGCCCACGCACCGCCCGCACCGGCGTCCCACCAGTGCGACCGCACCGAACCGTCAGGCCCCACCCAGAACACGTCCAAGTGGTTGTTCCGCTGCGACACGGCCGCAACACCCGAACCTGTGGCAGCGGCACTCGGCGACGTGATGCTGAACGACGGATGCGCCGCCCACGCACCACCCGCGCCGGCATCCCACCACTGCGACCGCACCGAACCGTCAGGCCCCACCCAGAACACGTCCAAGTGGTTGTTCCGCTGCGATACGGCGGCCACGGCCGAACTCGGGACGGCGCTGCCCGGAGCGGTGATGCTGAACGACGGATGCGCCGCCCAGGCGCCACCCGCACCGCCACCGTCCCACCACTGCGACCGCACCGAACCATCGGGCCCGATCCAGAACACGTCCAGGTGGTTGTTCCGTTGGACCACGGCCGCAACACCCGAGCCGAGCGCGGCGGCGCCCGGTGGCGCGATGCTGAACGACGGGTGCGCGGCCCACGCACCACCCGCGCCGGCGTCCCACCACTGCGACCGCACCGAACCGTCAGGCCCGATCCAGAACACGTCGAGATGGTTGTTCCGCTGGGACACGGCGGCCACGGCCGAACTCGGGACGGCAGTGCCCGGATCGGTGATGCTGAACGACGGGTGCGCCGCCCACGCACCACCCGCGCCGGCGTCCCACCACTGCGACCGCACCGAACCGTCAGGCCCCACCCAGAACACGTCCAAGTGCCCGTCGCGCTGCGCGACCGCGCTGGTGCCGCGGAAGGCCGTGGTGGGCGCGGGGGGCTGCGGGGGTACGGGAGGGGGAACCGGGTTGACGCTGCCGGGCGGGATGGCGCGCTGCCCGACGATGTTGCCTCCGGCGGCGTACCGGCACACCAGGATCCAGCCCGTGTGGACCGTGCCCGAAGCCTGGTCCTTCACCGGCACGCCCTCCGTCACACCGCAACCGATCTCGGTGGTGCGCGACTGGGGCGACATCCAGATGATCTGGGAGTAGTGGCCCCAGACCTTGAAGTTGGTGTCGTCGACCACCGGATTGCCCTTGCCCCTGTCGTCCAGGTCGAACTTGGGCTTCTCCGCCATCCAGCCTGACGAAGGGTCGAACGCGATCATGGGCCGAGCCGGCAACGGGAAGGCGTTGAGCAGGTTCTCGCCCTCGTTGCCGTTCGAGGCACGGCTGCTGTGGTGGAGATCGCCACCCGCGCTGGACGCCGGGTCGTCGGCCCAGGCCTGCGCGTCACAGGCCAGCTTGGGACTCCAGGCGACGGACTGGGTCTGCAGGTCGAGGGCGGGGTTGTACTTCTGGATGGCCACCTGGCGCGCGTCGTTGTGGGCGGCGACGAGGCTGTCACGGTCGGCGGCCGAGATCTGGGAGCCCGTACCGGGCGGGGGGGCGCCCGCGCACACGGCGGACTTCGCGACGGCCTCCGGGGTGTACGCGAAGGCGGTGGAGGTCGAGCCCATCATGACGAGGCCGCACAGCAGCGCGGCAGCGGTTGCGAACGAGTTCGGTTTCATCGAATACCTCGACGGGATCCCTCACCGGAGGGCAGGAGTGCCGCCTGAATGCCGGGATGCGTGCCGCACACGTCCGTGCAGGCCATCGACCGGTGGTGGCGATGAGACCAGTGTCACCCATGCGGCCCCGTCCCGCCCGTCCTGGCCCGACGGGCCCTCAGCTCCCCGCGTCCGGCGGCAGCAGCGCCAGCAGGGCCGCCCTGGCCACGGCGGTGCCCGACATGATGCCCGTGTAGCGGCCGGCGTCGGTGAAGGCGATGTAGTCGCCCTCGTCCAGGAGGGCCGCGCGCAGCCAGGCCGCGTCGTCGTCGGTGTGCTCCAGCGCCCGCGTGTGCAGGACCGGGGTGAACAGTTGCTCCAGCCGGGGGACGTCGATCTCGTCGGGCGAGGTGTCGAACCGGTCCACGCCCCGGGCCAGCAGCTGTTCCTCCAGGAACGGGCTGAGGGTCTCGCGCGGCGGCGGGTGCGTCAGACCGCGCATGCCCTCCAGGCCGAGCTCCTTCATCAGCCGCGCCGCCGGCACCGGCCCCGACGCCTCGGCCATGCGGACCCCCGCGGCCTGCCCGGAGGCCTCCAGGTACGCCTTGCGCAGGGCAGGGTCCGCCTCCTGGAGGCGCTGGAGGAGGTCGGCCGGGGTCGCCCAGCCGGCGAACCGGCCGGGCCGGCCCTGAAGCTGGGCCGTGAAGACCACCACGGCGGGCCGGCCGAGCCGGGAGGCCGCCGCGCACAGGAGCAGCAGCCGGTGTTCCCACCAGGCGTGGCCGTCCTCCAGGTCCACGACCACCACCTCGGCGCCGCGCAGGCCGCGCAGCGAGGTGAGCGTCCCGGACCCGCCGTCACCGGTCAGGGAGACGCCCGGTTCGGGGACGATGTTGCGGGGGACGGCCAGCCCGCGCCGGGCCCCGGCCGCCGCCGTGAGGGCGATCTTGACGGTGCCCAGCTCGACGGTCCCGCCGCTCGACGCGACCCCGCTGAGCACCACCAGCAGGACGGGCAGCACGCTCAGGGCGACGATGGCCAGCAGCGCCCACCCCGCCGACACGGAACCCAGGCCCAGCGCGTTCCGCGCGGCGCCCCAGGCCACCGCCAGCACGACCAGCAGCACGGGCACGAGCAGCACGGCCGCCCGTACGCCGAACGGCCAGAACGCCAGGCCCGCCTTCGCCTTGCTCGACCTGCGGAGCGAGTCCACGGGACCCATTATCGGCCGCCCCGCCGATCACCGCCCGGGGAGGCGGAGGCGCCCGGTGGCGGCTAGCTCCGGTAGACCCGCAGCTCCGGCACCTCGTACGACATCTCCGTCTGCTGCGGCCCGGGGGCCGGGTGGTAGCGGCCGGCGCTGACCGACAGGTTGACGATGAGGTAGGCGCGCCAGCCGCGCCCCACGCCCCGCCCGTCGGAGAAGGCGCGGGTGCCGTTGACCCACCAGACGACGGACCGTTTGCCGAACTCGACCCTCAGGTCGATCCAGGCCCCGGGACGGATGGCCGGGTCGCGGTAGTAACGGTGGGCCTCGCGGACGTGGTTGGAGAGTTCGAGGAGGTCCGGGTTGTCGGGGTGGTACTCGAAGACGTCGATCTCCTGGCCGCCGTCCCGCCAGGTCCAGATCGCGGGCCAGGCCCCCGTCTCGGCGGGCAGCCGGACCCGGGCCTCCAGGACGTCACCGGTGCGGACGGTGAACCCCTGGTCGCTGCCCTCGGTGGTGAGCAGCCCGGTGTCCCAGTTGCCGTCGGGGCGGCGGGTGGCGCGGAAGGTGCCGCCACGGCTGTAGGCGGGGTCGGCGGTGAGGTGGTCGAGCTTGTTGTCGCCCGGGTTGACCGGGCCGCCGTCGGGATAGGCCCAGGAGCGGCCGGCCACCCACTGGGCGGCGGAGGTGAAGTCGGCGGTGAGGACGGGGGCGCCGCGCGGCGTGAACACCGGCAGGCCCCCACCGCCCGCGGCGGGCAGGAGGCGGCCGGTCAGGCGGCGCAGCCATCCGGAGTGGTCCGATTCCATGAGGGTGTCCTGCCCACCGGAAGGCCCGACACCCTCCTGTTCTCACTCAGAGTAATCATACGATTGCGCGGGCGGCCTCGACGAAGGCGCGGATCAGCTCGGGGGACTTCACCCCGCGCTCCCGCTCGACCCCGCTGGAGACGTCCACGCCCCAGGCGCCGGTGGCGGCAACGGCCTCCCGGACGTTGCCCGGCGCGAGCCCGCCGGCCAGCAGCCAGCGCCCCTCGGGGGCCCTGAACTGCGCGGATCCCCAGTTCCAGGGCTTGCCGGAGCCGGGGTCGGGGGCGTCGATCAGCAGCAGGTCCTCCCCGTACTCGCCGCAGCGCGCGACGTGCTCGGCGGTGGCCCGCAGCAGGGTCCGGCCGGGCGCGCGGAGCTCCTCGTAGTACGCGGCGGGCTCGTCGCCGTGCAGCTGCACCCCGCGCACGCCGCTCTCCTCCGCGAGCCGGCGCACCTCCTCCAGCGACTGCCCCCGGAACACCCCGACGGTGAGCACCCCGTCCGGCACCCGAGCCCCGAGCTCGCGCGCCCGTGCGGCGTCGACGGTGCGGGGGCTGTTCGGCGCGAGCACGAACCCGACGGCATCGGCCCCCGCCGCCACCGCCACGTCGACGTCCTCGGGGGTCTTCAGCCCGCAGATCTTCACGAAGAGCTCGCTCATACCCCCAGTCAACCAAAAGCCACCCTGACGGGGTCGCCCCGTCTCGGAACCCGGGCACGGCCCACCCCCCGCCACTAGCCTGGGACGAGGCACACATTCAGGGGCAGCACGCCACCCGGAGGACCACGGTGACGATCGCGTTCGAGACCCTCCTGCGCACCGTCGAGGAGATGGATACGCCAGACGGCTTCAAGGCCGAGCTCATCCGGGGAAAGATCATCGTGTCACCGCTCTCCAAGCTGCGCCACGTACGCCGGATGCGCGAACTGCGGCAGCAGCTGGAGCCCCTCGCCCCTGACGGGCACATCGTCGAATACATGCCCTTGCTCTTCAGCTTCCCGGCGGCCGAGCGCGCCTACGCTCCCGACCTCTTCGTCGTGGACGAGGCCGCGTTCGACGGGGAGGGACGGCATGCGGACGCGGCGGCGCTGTCCCTGGTCGCCGAGTTCACATCCGCCCCCACGAGGGACGCGGACTGGAAAGAGAAGGCGGAGGTGTACGGGCAGCTGGTCCCGGTCTACCTGGTCGTCGACATGCAGGACTCGGAGATCACCTGCTTCTGGGATCCCTCCCCGCACGGGTACCGCTCCCGGACGACGATCTCCTTCGGAGAGGCTCTTCACGTACCGGCGCCGTTCCGCTGCAAGCCCGGCACCACCGGCTTCTAGCGGGCACCCCGAAACGCCCGAGGGACAGCCGATCAGGCGGCCACCGCCGCCCGGGGCTCAAGCCGCGGGAGTCCGAGCGCTTTGTCTGTGGAATGGGTGGTGGGCGGAGCCCACCACCCACCACCACCCTCCCCAACCCGCCGCCATACCAGGCGGGATGACGATCCGTGAGCGGCTTGCCACGCAGGGCCATCAGGCCCTACCTTGCGGCTGGAAACGAAAATCGGCCCCCGCTGGTGCGCCAACACCACACGAGGGCCTGACCATCAAGATCACAGGACGATCTCATGGATGCCGACCAGCTTAGTGCTGCCCCGCACCCCCTCGCCAAGCCCGGCTACGGCAAAATCGCCGCCCCGGAGCAAGCCCCCCGCACCGCTCGCGACTTCACGCACCTCCCTGCCCGCGAGGCGGCCGTCGCCGGATACCTCGACCGCCTGCCGGACGGCGCCGACATCAGCGTGAAGACCCTCGCGGCCGTCCTGCCCCTGTGGGGCCAGTGCGCCCTGCGCACCGCGCTCAACCGGCTGGCCACGGCAGGCCACCTGCACCGCGTACGCCAGCGGCTCCCCGGCGAGACCACCCGGTGGGTCACCCGCACCTTCTTCTCCCGCACCCCCCGCGACGACGCCTGGTGGTCCCGGTTCACCCGCAGGGATTCCCCCGCCCCGACGGCCCCACCACCACCCCCACAGGTACCCCCACCCCTGCCCTCACCGACGCCACCGCCACCGCCACCGCCACCGCCACCGCCACCAGCCTCGCCCCCGCCAACGGCGCCGACCCAGCCCCCCGCCGTCACCGGCGTCCCCGACGCCTACGCCGTCCTCGCCTCGCTCGGCCGCGCCGCCCCCGCCCTCGCGCTCTCCAAGGCCGACTGCACGGCCCTCGCCCCGCTCCTCGTGCCCTGGCTGGCCCGGGGCCTCAGCCCCGACCGCATCCGGCTCGCCCTCACCGCCGGCCTGCCGTCGCCGGTCCACCACCCGGCGGCCCTGGTCCGCAAGCGCCTGGAGTCCAGACTCCCCGCCGCGCCGCCCGCCCCGGCCCCAACCCCGGCATCCCCACTCCGCGCCGAGTGCTCCGAATGCCGCGCCCCCGGCCCGCCCGCCGCCTTCACCGAGGGCCGCTGCCGCGCCTGCCGCCCCGACACCCCCCGCCCGCCGGTCTTCACCCCGTCCCTCACCCCGGCCGAGGTCCGCGCCCACGCGGCCCGCATCCGCGAAAGGAACCGCCGATGACCAGTCCCCCGCTCCACCGGCGCCGAACCCGGGCACCATGGAGTCGAGGAGGCGACCCCATGACCCCCAGCACCGCCGCGCACGCCCAGATGTCGCTGAAGGATTTCGAGACACTGGCCGGCCGCGCACCCGAGACCGTCACGCTCGAATTCATCAACGGAAAGCTGGAGGTCAAGCCGGTGCCCGACGGCGACCACGACGAGATCATCATGTGGGTCGCGGACCAGTGCATGGCGCACCGCCCCGACCTGCGCCTGTACCGCGAGCGCGGGCTGCGCACCGAGCAGTACCGCAACGGCCGCGCCCGGCCCGATGGTGCACTCGCCCCGCAACGGCACTTCGCCGGGCACGGCGAGTGGTCCGATCCCGCAGGGGTGCTGATGACCGTCGAGGTCACGTCGCACGACCACGACACCGAGGCCCGCGACAGGCAGGAGAAGCGTGACGGTTACGCGCAGGCGGGCATTCCCGTGTTCCTGCTGATCGACCGCGACAGCGACACCATCACGGTCTACAGCAACCCGGAAAACGGACGCTACCTTCGGCGGGAGTCCTGCTCCTACGGCGGAACCCTCACCCTCCCCGAACCGGTCGGCTTCCCACTCACCACCGAGGAGCTCAAGGACTACGCCCACTGAAACGCCCGAGGGCGGCACCCCCTCCGTCAGGAAGGAGCACCGCCCTCGTTCGAGAACAGCCGATCAGCCAGGGGCCGATCAGAAGTCCATGTCACCGCCCGGCATGCCGCCCGGAGCGGCGGCGGCCTTCTCCGGCTTGTCGGCGATGACGGCCTCGGTGGTCAGGAAGAGCGCGGCGATGGACGCGGCGTTCTGCAGCGCGGAGCGCGTGACCTTCGCCGGGTCGATGATGCCCTCGGCGATCATGTCGACGTACTCGCCCGTGGCGGCGTTCAGACCGTGGCCGACGGCCAGGTTGCGCACCTTCTCCACGACGACGCCACCCTCGAGACCACCGTTGACGGCGATCTGCTTGAGCGGGGCCTCCAGCGCGAGCTTCACGGCGTTGGCGCCGGTCGCCTCGTCACCCGAGAGCTCCAGCTTCTCGAAGACCGAGGAGGCCTGGAGCAGGGCCACGCCACCGCCGGCGACGATGCCCTCTTCGACGGCCGCCTTGGCGTTGCGGACGGCGTCCTCGATGCGGTGCTTGCGCTCCTTGAGCTCGACCTCGGTCGCGGCACCGGCCTTGATGACGGCCACGCCGCCGGCCAGCTTCGCGAGGCGCTCCTGGAGCTTCTCGCGGTCGTAGTCCGAGTCGGAGTTCTCGATCTCGGCGCGGATCTGGTTGACGCGGCCCTGGACCTGGTCGCTGTCACCGGCACCGTCGACGATGGTGGTCTCGTCCTTGGTGATGACGACCTTGCGGGCGCGGCCGAGCAGGTCGAGACCGGCGTTCTCCAGCTTGAGGCCGACCTCCTCGGAGATGACCGTGCCGCCCGTGAGGATGGCGATGTCGCCGAGCATGGCCTTGCGGCGGTCGCCGAAGCCCGGGGCCTTGACGGCGACGGACTTGAAGGTGCCGCGGATCTTGTTGACGACCAGGGTCGACAGGGCCTCGCCCTCGACGTCCTCGGCGATGATCAGCAGCGGCTTGCCGGACTGCATGACCTTCTCCAGGAGCGGCAGCAGGTCCTTGACCGAGCCGATCTTGGAGTTGACGATCAGGATGTACGGGTCGTCGAGCGACGCCTCCATACGCTCCATGTCGGTGGCGAAGTACGCCGAGATGTAGCCCTTGTCGAAGCGCATGCCCTCGGTGAGCTCGAGCTCCAGACCGAAGGTCTGCGACTCCTCGACGGTGATGACGCCTTCCTTGCCGACCTTGTCCATGGCCTCGGCGATGAGCTCGCCGATCTGGGTGTCGGCGGCGGAGATGGAGGCCGTGGAAGCGATCTGCTCCTTGGTCTCGACATCCTTGGCCTGCGCGAGCAGGGCGGCGGAGACGGCCTCGACGGCCTTCTCGATACCGCGCTTGAGGGCCATCGGGTTGGCACCCGCGGCCACGTTGCGCAGACCCTCGCGTACGAGCGCCTGGGCGAGGACGGTGGCGGTGGTCGTACCGTCGCCGGCGACGTCGTCCGTCTTCTTGGCGACTTCCTTGACCAGCTCGGCGCCGATCTTCTCGTACGGGTCCTCGAGCTCGATCTCCTTGGCGATGGAGACGCCGTCGTTGGTGATCGTGGGCGCACCCCACTTCTTCTCAAGGACGACGTTGCGACCCTTGGGGCCAAGGGTGACCTTGACGGCGTCCGCGAGCTGGTTCATGCCACGCTCGAGACCGCGCCGGGCCTCCTCGTTGAACGCAATGATCTTGGCCATCTGAAGTGGTCCTCCAGGACTGGGGTTCCCCCCACGCCGCCAAGCGTCAGGGGAGGGTGGATTGCTCCGGACCGCGCCCGCGCCCGCGACGGACGGCCTGCCGACCCGGCGGTTCCTTCCCGCCGGACCCTGCGGGCCTCACCGGCCCGGTCCTCGTCTTGTAGCACTCTCACCCGGAGAGTGCTAACGCCAATGATTAGCACTCGGCCCCCACGAGTGCAAGCGGCTTCGAGCCATGGCGGCCCGGCGCCCGCATGCCGGGACGGCCCGGACATACGTGAGGGGCCCGCATCCCGGCCGGGATGTGGGCCCCTCACGTGTTGGTGCGAGCGTCGGTGGCCGATCGCGCTTCGACTCAGCCGGCCGCGAGCTTGACCATGTCCGCCTGCGGACCCTTCTGGCCCTGCGAGATCTCGAACTCGACCCGCTGACCCTCTTCAAGGGTGCGGTACCCGTCCATCTGGATGGCGCTGTAGTGGACGAACACATCCGCACCACCGTCGACCGCGATGAAGCCGTAGCCCTTCTCCGCGTTGAACCACTTGACGGTGCCCTGAGCCATGCCTAACTCCCCTATTACTGGCCCTTGCGCAGGTCCGCACTTCGCGGACCCGGGTCAGAACTTGCGCCGGAACGCCTCGACCGGGGCTGAATGTATCCGCACCGCTGCTGTCTGCAACAGGTCAATCCGACGAGAAATCTGGACAGGCGCAAACGTGGAAATAGACTGAAAAGTTGTCCTATTCCTGGGCAACTCGGGCCTGACAAGGCTCACCAATGCCCCATAAGGCGCGCGCATGTTGACTCAATGTCAACCCTCGCTTAGCCCGTTCATATGCGGCGGGCAAGAACAGCGGAGGGGACTTCCCCAACTCTACCGCGCCCAATCAAGCAGAATTGCCCCCTCCGCTTTTAGCGGAGGGGGCAATTCTGATTACCTCGGGGCGCCGGACGGCTCAGCAGCCGCCCGCGACGGCGGGGATGATCGAGACGCCCGCGCCGTCCGGCGTCGCCGTCTGCAGGCCGCCCTCGAAGCGCACGTCGTCGTCGTTGACGTAGACGTTCACGAAGCGGCGCAGCTTGCCCTGGTCGTCCAGGACGCGCGCGGCGATGCCCGGGTGGTTCGCCTCCAGGGAGTCGATGACCTCCGCGAGGGTCGCGCCCTCGGCCGGGACCTCGGCGACGCCGCCGGTGTAGGTGCGCAGGATGGTGGGGATGCGGACGTTGACGCTCATGGCGCTACCGCCTTTCCGTGTAGTACGAGGGAAGGGTCAGGCCAGGCCGGCGGCGCGGAACGCGTCCAGGCTCGGGCGGATGGTGGCGGTCTGGCCGCTGTCCGCGGCCACCGCCTCCAGGGTCTTGAGGCCGTCACCGGTGTTCAGGACCACGGTGGTCAGCGAGGGGTCGAGCTGCCCGTTCTCGATGAGCTTCTTCGTCACGCCGACGGTCACGCCACCCGCGGTCTCGGCGAAGATGCCCTCGGTCTGCGCGAGGATCTTGATGGCCTCGACGACCTGCTCGTCGTTGACGTCCTCGACGAAGCCGCCGGTGCGGCGCGCGATGTCGAGCACGTACGGGCCGTCCGCCGGGTTGCCGATGGCCAGGGACTTGGCGATCGTGTTCGGCTTCTGCGGGCGGACCACGTCGTGACCGGCCTTGAAGGCGGTGGACACCGGGGAGCAGCCCTCGGCCTGGGCGCCGAAGATCTTGTACGGCTTGTCCTCGACCAGACCGAGCTTGATCAGCTCCTGGAGACCCTTGTCGATCTTGGTGAGCTGCGAGCCGGACGCGATCGGGATGACGATCTGGTCGGGCAGCCGCCAGCCGAGCTGCTCGCAGATCTCGTACGCCAGGGTCTTGGAACCCTCGCCGTAGTAGGGGCGCAGGTTGACGTTGACGAAGCCCCAGCCCTCGCCCAGCGGGTCGCCGATGAGCTCGGAGCAGAAGCGGTTCACGTCGTCGTAGTTGCCCTCGATGCCGACCAGGTCGCCACCGTAGACACCGGCCATGACGACCTTGCCCTGCTCCAGGTCGTGCGGGATGAACACGCAGGAGCGGAAGCCGGCGCGGGCGGCCGCGGCGCCGACGGCGCCGGCCAGGTTGCCGGTGGAGGAGCAGGAGAGGGTGGTGAAGCCGAAGGCGCGGGCGGCCTCGACGGCGATCGCGACGACGCGGTCCTTGAAGGAGTGCGTCGGGTTGCCGGAGTCGTCCTTGACGTAGAGCTTGCCGGTGACGCCCAGCTCCTTGGCCAGGTTCTGCGCGTCCACCAGCTTGGTGAAGCCGGGGTTCAGGCTCGGCTTGGACGCCACGTCCGCGGGGACGGGCAGCAGCGGCGCGTAGCGCCAGATGTTGTTCGGGCCGGCCTCGATGGCCGCGCGCAGGGCCTCCGGGTCGCCGACGGGCAGCTCGTAGGCCACCTCCAGCGGACCGAAGCACTCGACGCAGGCGAAGATGGGGCCGAGTTCGAAACGGGTGCCGCACTCACGACAGGAAAGGCCGGTGGCGGGGCCGAGATCGACGGATCCGGCGTCGGCGGAGGCGTTGGCAGAGGTGGCGACAGACTGTGCAGCCATGATGGCGAGGCCCTTTCTCCTCATCTTCCCCATGGCGCACTTCGCCATGAGACGGAATTGGCACCTTCCCGAGCCGGGGCCTCGCGCGAGCGAGAACCGACTGGAGGGTTGCCGGGGCTTCAACGGGCCGTGTCCCTCTGCCCCTCTGGATGAGCGGTATGGCACCGGCACACGCGCTCGATGGCGCGCCGGTGCGTTTGTTGCGGGGCCCCCGGCATGCGGTGGGCCTTCGCGTTGTTCAAGACTGTAACCGAAGGGGCGGCTGGTTGAGACAGCCGTCCGAACCGCGAGATGGATCACAATTCGGCCGAAAAGCGCCGGGTGTGGTGGCGCGGCCGACTAGCCGGGGAGTGCTGAGAGTGCTGGATGAGGTGGAGCGCTGGCTGGCCGACCGCTCCTGGTCCGCCGCCGACCGACCGCTCGACCAGCTCCTGGAGCGCAAACGGGCGACCGGGACCACGGTGAGCGTGGTGCTGCCCGCGCTCGACGAGGAGGCCACGGTCGGAGAGATCGTGGAGGTGATCCGGCGCGATCTGATCGAGGCCCCGCCGGTCCCCCTGGTGGACGAGCTGGTCGTGGTCGACTCCGGGTCCGCCGACCGGACGGCCGAGGTCGCGGCGAAGGCCGGCGCCCGGGTCGTGCACCGGGACGCGATCCTGCCCCGCATCCCCGCCGTGCGCGGCAAGGGCGAGGTGCTGTGGCGCTCGCTGCTGGCCACCACCGGGGACGTCGTCTGCTTCATCGACGCCGACCTGCGCGACTTCTCCTCCTCCTTCGTCTCCGGGATCGTCGGCCCGCTGCTGACCGACCCGCAGGTGCAGTTCGTCAAGGCCATGTACGACCGCCCCCTCGGGGACGCCCCCGGCCAGGGCGGACGGGTCACGGAGCTGGTGGCGCGCCCCCTGCTCAACCTCCACTGGCCGCAGCTCGCCGGCTTCGTCCAGCCCCTGGGCGGCGAGTACGCCGTACGCCGCTCCCTGCTGGAGCGGCTGCCCTTCCCCGTCGGGTACGGGGTCGAGCTCGGCCTGCTCGTCGACGCCCTGCACACCGTCGGACTCGACGCCATGGCCCAGGTCGACGTGGGGGTCCGGCTGCACAAGCACCAGAGCGGGCAGGCGCTGGGCCGGATGGCCGCCGCGATCTACCGCACCGCGCAGCTGCGGCTCTCGCGCGGCCACCTCGTACGGCCGGAGCTCATCCAGTTCGAGAGGGGGCCGGACGGGTTCGTTCCGCGCACCTACCCCGTGGACACGGAGGAGCGGCCGCCGATGCTGGAGATCGAGGAGTACGCGGTCCGGCGCGTGGCGTGAGCGGGGCCGGGCCGGACCCCGCCCTGACGGACGCGTGACGAACCGGGCATTTCCCGGACGTTTGAGCGAGGAGACCCCGGGCTAGGTTCGCGGCATGGCTTCTCAGGTACTCGTCGCCGCCAACCGCGGCCCGCTCTCGTACGCCCTCGCCGCCGACGGCACGCTCAGCGCCCGGCGCGGCGGGGGCGGTCTGGTCTCCGGCCTGTCCGCGGCCCTCGCGGCGCAGCCGGAGGCCCTGTGGATCTGCGCGGCCCTCTCCGACGCCGACCGCGAAGCGGTCCGGCGGGGGGTCTCCGAGCCCGGGGTGCGGATGCTCGACATCGACCCCGGGGTGTACGACGACGCGTACAACGGCATCGCGAACTCGGTGCTCTGGTTCACCCACCACCACCTCTACGACGTCCCCCGCGAACCCGTCTTCGACGCGGAGTTCCGGCGCCGCTGGGACTCGTACACCGCCTACAACCGGGCCTTCGCCGAAGCACTGGCCGAGGAGGCCGCGCCGGGCGCCCGCGTCCTCGTCCAGGACTACCACCTGGCCCTGGTTCCGGGGGCCCTGCGGGAACTGCGCCCGGACCTGCGGATCGCCCACTTCACCCACACCCCGTGGGCCTCCCCCGACTTCCTGCACATGCTCCCGGACGACATCCGCAGCCGGCTGGTGTGGGGCATGCTCGGCGCCGACCAGCTGGGCTTCCACACCGCGGCGTGGGCCGCCGCCTTCATCAGCGGCGCGACGGTCGACGACGTCCACGGCGTCGCGGACGGGTTCGTCCCCCGCGAGGACCACCAGGGCGGCGTCCACCACCGCAGGCTGCTGGAGGACGGCCGGTACGCGGAGATGCGCTTCACCGGGGTCGGCCAGTATCCACTGGGTGTGGACGGCGACGACCTGCGCGCCCTCGCCCACCGCCCGGAGGTCGACGACAAGCTGGCCGCGCTGCGCGCGGAGGTCGGGGACCGCCGGACGATCGTGCGGGTGGACCGCACCGAGCTGTCGAAGAACATCCTGCGCGGCCTCGCCGCCTACCGGGAGCTGCTGACCGTCCACCCGGAGTGGCGCGGCCGGGTGGTCCACCTGGCGTCGGCCTATCCCTCGCGGCAGGACCTGGAGGTCTACCGGAACTACACGGCGGCGGTCGCCTCGCTGGCGGAGGAGATCAACGCCGAGTTCGGGACGGAGGACTGGCAGCCGGTGCTCGTCTCCGTCCAGGACGACTTCGCCCGCTCCCTGGCGGCGTACCGGATGGCGGACGTGGCGCTGATCAACCCGGTGCGGGACGGCATGAACCTGGTCGCCAAGGAGATCCCGGTCGTGTCGGAGGCGGGCTGCGTGCTGGTCCTGTCGACGGGGGCGGGCGCGTACGAGGAACTCCGCCAGGACGCCCTGACGGTCAACCCGTACGACGTCACGGCGACGGCCGAGGCCCTGCACGCGGCCCTGACGATGCCGGACACGGAACGCGCGGAACGCACGAAACGCCTGTCGGCAGCCGCCACGACCCTCCCCCCGGCGGCCTGGTTCACAGCCCAGCTGGAGGCTTTGGGGGGCTGAGGGGGGCGGGGCTCGCGGTGCGGGCCCGCCATCGCCCCCGCGAGGGGCCGGGGGCCGGTCGGTGGCTGCCCACCCGCCTCCCCGTCTGCGG